>CACXZL010000267.1 GCA_902772085.1 uncultured Coriobacteriaceae bacterium
GCATCTCCTTGGTGTAGCGGAACCACAGGTCGCGTGCGGAAATGGCCACGTTGTCGGCAGGAACCGTGCGCCCAATCGGACGGGACACGATCTCGCAGTCATCCACTTCGCGCGCATGTTCCACAGCTTCTGCGATGAACGTGCGGCCCTCGCGCACCGTCACGGGGAAAGGAGTGTCCTCGTCGATGTTCAGACCTGCACGGTCCAGACAAGCAGCCATGCGCGTCGCCGCTGGCAGCGCGCCCCTGAAGCCCTCGCTGTTCCCCACGAGCATGCGGACGAATCCGTCGCGGTCGCCGTCATAGACCAGCACGCCGCCCTTCTGCAGGAACAACACGCGATCGGCAATCGGCAACACATCCTCAAGGCGATGCTCGATGATGATGATCGTTATGCCGAGCTCGGAATTCACGCGCTCGAGCACGTCGAAGAAGCCCTTTGCGGCAATGGGGTCAAGCTGCGAGGTGGGCTCGTCGAGCACGAGGACGGCCGGCTGCATGACCACGATCGCCGCCAGATTGAGCAGCTGCTTCTGTCCGCCCGACAGGTCGGAGGTCCTTCGGTCGAACCAACTACCGATGTCGAAGAAGTGGGCGATCTCGGCCACGCGACGATGCATCGTCTGCGTGTCCATGCCGACGCTCTCCAGCCCAAAAGCCAATTCGTGCCATACGGTGTCGGTGGCGATCTGGTTCTCGGGGTCCTGCATCACAAACCCGACGGTCGAAGCCGACTCGACGGGACTCAGGAGGTATGGGTCGTCGCCGAGGACGCGAACCGTTCCCCTCGACGAGCCCGCTACGGCGAGCGCGGGCTTGAGCGCGCGCAGCAGCGTCGACTTACCCGAACCCGACGGGCCCCAAAGCACCGCAAAAGAGCCGCCTTCCAGCCCAAACGAAATGTCATGAAGCACGTCCACACCCGTCGACCCGTACGAGAATGCGTAGTCGCGTATCTCAAGCGCATATTCGGACATGTTGTGCAGCCCTCAGTCTCATTCTCGTCAATAGATGCCGACTCGTGTACGCGTCACTTTGGAACGAAAACCCCTGTTCCAGTCCCCTGTAACAAAGCGGCCCTTTCACATGCAAGATAGCACATGAAAGGGCCGCTCTGTGCGCAAACACTTTCCGTGAGTTTATTCGGCGCCTTTGTTGAGCAAGCCGCGCATCACTTGCTCTGGGCCTTCCCCCTCATAGCGTGCAAGCGCCACGATGCGCTCGCGCATGCGGAGCTCGTGCACCTCGTCCTCCAGCTCGCGCACGCGGGCCCTCAGCGTATCGATCTCGGTCTCGAACTCGAGCTGGCGCTCGCGCATGTCGAGAATTCTCACCACACCGGCAAGGTTTATCCCCTCGTCCGTAAGCTTGCTGATGAGGTTGAGGCGCTCAATGTCCGCCTGAGAGTAAAGGCGCGTGTTTCCCCGCGATCTGCCGGGATTTACGAGCCCTTTCTGCTCATAGACACGCAGCGTCTGAGGATGCATGCCCGTGAGTTCGGCAGCGACACTGATCATGTAGAGCGGCTTGTTTCTGGCATCGTTTTCGTTGCCGCGCATGCTAGCTCACCCCTTCGCGGTATGATCGCGTGTCCTTTTGCTGCAATTCAGACAGACCCGCACGTTCCTCGGAAGAAAGACGCGTAGGCACCACGACGCGAATGGTGATATAGAGCGCACCGTTTGAACCTTTACGCCTCACATCCGGAGCACCCTCATCCCTGAACCGGAAGGTCTTACCGTCCTGCGTCCCCGCAGGAACCTTCAGGCGCACCTTCTTTCCCTTGGGCGTGGGGACCTCGATCGATGCGCCAAGCGCTGCCTCATAGATCGAAATCGGCAGATCCATACGCACGTCTGCTCCGTCTCGGCGAAACACCGGGCCATCGAGCACGCGCGTGGTGATGACAAGGTCTCCCCTCTCGCCACCATTTTGGCCGTATTCGCCATAGCCGCGATGGCGCAACTTGCCACCGTCGACAGCACCGGCAGGAATCTTGACCGTTATGGTTTGCGTCTCGCCGGTAGACGGAATGCGATAGGTCACCCTGCGCGTCGTTCCGTTGAATGCATCCTCGAAGGGAATCTCAATGCTTACGTTGAGGTCTTCGCCGCGAGAGGAACGCTGCCCGGCTCCTCCCCCAAAGATGGATGAGAAGTCAAAGCCTCCAAAGGCCCCTTCACCGCTTCGGACGTTATTGAATATCTGAGACCAGTCCACGTCCACGTTGGTCGAGTACCCTCGGCCCCCACCAAAGCCGGAGCCCGGCGCACCACCACCAAACATAAGCATCTGGTCGTACTGCTTGCGCTTGTCTGGCTCGGAGAGCGTGTTGTATGCTTCGCTTACTTCCTTGAACTTGTCCTCATCGCCACCCGCATCGGGATGGTACTTGGCTGCGAGCTTGCGGAAGGCCCGCTTTATTTCGTCTTGGGTGGCGTCGCGTTTCACACCCAACACATCGTAGTAGGTTCTATTTGGCATTACTGCTTCGCCCCCTCCATATGTATTTTTCCTTCATTATAAAAGATGGGGAGCGTCCCCTTTGCGTGCCCATCTCGTCGGGACGCGGGCAAAGGGACCCTCCCCACCGTTATACTACCTCAAGGCCTCCTATTCGGATGACTCTGAGTCGTCTTCATCCACCGGACGCTTAGGCCCACCAAAGGTTACCGTCACCATGGCCGGACGGATGACCTTGCCACCCATGCGATAGCCCTTCTGATACACCTGAGCTACCGTCTCGTCGAAGGCTTCGGCGTCTTCCTTGCGTCCGACCGCCTGATGAGCAAGGGGATCAAAAGGTTCCCCCGCCGGATCGATGACCTCAACGCCATCCTTCTGAAGGATCGAGACCATCTTGTCGTGAATCTGCTGTACGCCATCTACGAACTGAACGAACTGGTCCACGTCTGCCGCGCTCTGTCGCGCATGGTCTACCGCACGCTCCATGTCGTCCAAGACCGGCAGCAATCCAAGCACGAGCTTCTCTGCCGCACGTTCCTTTTCTGTCTCACGCTCTTGACGCGTGCGGCGACGGAAGTTCTCCCAGTCGGCCTGAAGGCGCGTCATGCGATCTGTCGCATCTTTGGCGGCCTGCTTTGCCTCATCCACCTGCTGCTCGGCTTCGTCAAGTCTAGTATAGAGCTCATCACGTTCGGCCTTGACCTTGGTGAACTCGGCTTCCGCCTCGGCGGCTAGTTCCTCTTCCGCCGCCGCCTCACCAGCTGCGATGGCAGCCTCTACCATGGCCTCCTCGTCGAGTTCCTGCTCGGGGGTGTTGTCTTCTATAGGCACCTTCATGCTGTCTTCGCCAGCCTTTGTGGATTCTTCTCTGCTCTTACCATCCCCACGCTTCAATCGACTCACCTACTCGTCTACTACCTCGTAGTCGGCGTCCACCACGTCGTCACCGCCGTTTGGTTGAGTGCCCGCAGCACCGGACTGACCGTTTGTCTGAGCCTCCTGATCGGAGTAGACGATCTCGGCAAGCTTGTAACCGGCCTGCTGCAGCCTCTCGGAAGCGGACTTGATGGCTGCGATGTCGGTACCCTCGAGCGCCTTCTTTGCGTCAGCCAGAGCAGCCTCGACCTCGCTGCGCGTGTCGGCAGGCACCTTGTCTCCAAGCTCATGCAATGTCTGCTCAGTGGAGTAGGCCAAAGAGTCAGTCTGGTTGCGCACCTCGATCTCGTCCTTCTTTGCCTTGTCCTCCTCGGCGTGGCTCTCGGCGTCCTTCACCATGCGCTCGACCTCGTCGTCAGAGAGTGCGGTGGAGCCAGA
>CACXZL010000268.1 GCA_902772085.1 uncultured Coriobacteriaceae bacterium
CCTCGCGGAACCCACCCGTTCTACTCAGGGGCTTTTGATACAGCCCCGTTGTTGGAGGGTCGTAGCTTTGCCTTACTCCAACCTTGTATCGAACTCGAAGGAATTCGTGTCGCCACGATAGGTGGCGATGGAGTACTCTGCGTGCCTACCGTCGGCGTTTTGGGCAACCGTGTGGAACACGAACACGGGCGAGGCGACTTCGATGCCAAGCGCAGTCGCGACCTCTCGGTCAGCGAGGGCGACATCGAGCTTTCGATGCGCCCGCACTACGGGTGCGCCCATTGATCGCATCGTGGCATAGAGTGAGGTTGTTCTGAAGTCGGTCGTCTCGATCCCGGGGTACAGAGCGTGCGGTACGTATGTCTTTACCAGCACGTTTGGCAGCCGGTCGGCATGTCTCACGCGCACGAGGCGCATGACCGGGTCACCCTCTCCTAATCCCAGCTGAGTTGCCACATGCGAATCTGCAGGACCGACCGAGCACGCAAGGACATCGGTCAGCGCCACGCGGTTATGCGAGCGCATCTCATCGTGGAACGACCGAATACTCGTGGCGAACCCCTGCTCGATCTTGGACTCCAGGACCATCGTTCCCCGATGCTTTCGACGGTCGACCAGCCCCTCGGACTCAAGCATCTGCAGAGCATGGCGGATGGTTGGGCGGCTCACCCCAAAGGCCTTCGCCAGCTGCAGCTCGGTAGGCAGGACCGTCCCGGGCACAAGGGACCCCGATGTGATCTGGCCCAGAAGGTCACGGTAGACGGTCTGATAACGATGCATTGGATGCTCCCTTATATGACTTATTGCTTTATATGTCATATTCTCATCCGAAGTTTAGGCTAGCTGGCGTCGCATGGGCCAAATGGAAGCGATTCTGAGTCATAGTCTTCATAACTGGCAACTCCATGAGAGGAGCACTCATGAGCGCATGGACCCTTGACGACCTTGCCCGTCTGATCGACCACACCAACCTGCACGCAGACGCCACCGAAGCCGACATGGCAAAGCTCTGCGACGAGGCCAAGCACTATCACTTTAGGATGGTCGCCATCAACCAAGTCCAGTCACGCTTCTGCTCGCAGCAGCTGGCTGGCACCGACATCGACACGGGAGCCGCCATCGCCTTCCCCTTGGGGCAGACCTCCATTGCCGCCAAGGTGTTCGAGACCAGAGACGCCCTGGCCAACGGTGCCAACGAGATTGACTACGTGGTCAACGTCACGCGTGTCAAAATGCACGATTGGGACTATGTCGCCGACGAGATGCGCCAGATCGTCGCCGTGTGCAACGAGGCTGGAGTCCCCTCGAAGGTCATCTTCGAGAACTGCTACCTTGACGACGACGAGAAGCTCCGTCTGTGCGAGATTGCCCGCGAGATCAAGCCGACGTTCGTGAAAACCTCGACGGGATTTGGAACGGGAGGGGCGACCGTAGCCGATGTTGCTCTCATGTTTGACAACGTGGGCGACGAGGTGCAGGTCAAGGCGGCAGGCGGCATTCGAGACGCTGACACGTTCCTCGCCATGGTCCGTGCTGGCGCCCGTCGCATCGGCTGCTCGGCAAGCATTCCAATCATCGAGGAAATCCGCTCGCGCATGGAGGCCGAGGGCGTGGACACGATCGAGATCTAGGACACGGGAGACAGGCATGGGCCCCTTGCTGCTTACCTCGTTCTACCTCTCCCCCATATGGGGAGGGTCGCGCATAGCCCGCACGCGCGGCATCGACTGGTCGGACGATGACCGCCATGGCGAGGCGTTTGACGTCTCTGCCCACCCCACCACGATGGGCGTCGTCCGCAACGGGCCATGCGACGGCATGACGCTAGCCGATGCTATCGCATCCTACCACCAAGAGATTCTAGGAGACGTTCCTGACGACGCACCTCTGCAGGTTACCTTCATGGACCCTGTCGAGACCCTTTCGGTCCAAGTGCATCCTAGCGAGGAGTACGCGCAGGCGGCTGAGGGGGACCATGGCAAGGTCGAGGCCTGGTATGTGCTGGATGCCGAGCCAGATGCGACGCTCATTGCCGGCTGCACGACCAACGACACCGAGGCGCTGCGCGTAGCCGCAGCAGACGACTCCATCGGCGATCGGTATGGGCAGCGCATCGAGATGCACGAGGGCGACTTCATCCTCATTCCCCCTGGAACCATGCACGCCCTTGGTGCCGGAATCTTTGCGGTCGAGGTGTCCAGCCTCGGCAACACCACCTATCGCATCTGTGACTGGGGACGTGGTCGCGAACTCCATGTGGACAAGGCCTTTGACGTGCTTGATACTGCCAGCAAGCCTGTCGTGACGCATCTCGGCGCATATGATCCCGGACAAGTTAATCGTGAGCGCTTGGGTGTCAACGCGGGGTTTTTTCGGAGCTACGTCGTCGACACGCGCGACAGCCAAACGTTCACCTGTGACCATCGCTATGCTGTGCTGACCTGCGTGGAAGGCTTCGCGCGCATCGAAACGGCTGACGGCTGCGTCGACCTCGGGCCGACCGAGTCCTGCCTTATCCCCGCATCAGCTGGCTCATACACCATCATCGGTCCCTGCCGCGTACTTCGTTCGGTTCGGTGTCCATAGGGCTGACGCCTGTACACGAAAGGGATATCCCCACGGACTGCATCCGCCCAACAACCATGAGGAGGTCGCATGCAACGCATCGCAATAACGGGAGCAACAGGTTACTTGGCAAGTCTCGTACAGCTCTACAACCGTGACCGCTACGAGTTTGTGCCCGTCAGTCGCAGAGACGTCAACTACACCCGTCCCGACGAGGTCGAGAGATTCTTCCTCGACCTTGACTTTGACCTGCTGTTTCACACCGCAGCCAACGCAGCGACCGCCGACTGTGAAAACGATCCCGCGGGAACTGGGCTCGTCAATCGTGACTCAGCCATAGCAGTCGCACGCGCTTGTGCGGCCAAGGGCAAGCGCATGATGTTCATCTCGACCGAGCAGGTCTTCAACGGACTCTCGGTACCCGGTCCCTTTGACGAGCATGTCGAACCCTGCTGCGTCACGAAGTACGGCTTGCACAAGGCAGACGTTGACGCCTGGATGGCACGCGAGATGGACGACTATGTGACCATTCGCCTCTCCTGGATGTTTGGTATGGCACTTCCCCACGTCAAACCATCGCCTGGCATCGTGGGCAACGTGCTTAAGGCGCTGCGTACGCATACGCCTACCAAGTTCACCGCAAACGAGCGTCGGTGCATGACCTACGCGCAGCGCCTTGCCGACCAGTTTGCCTCCCTGTGTGAGCTACCAAGCGGTCTCTATCACTTTGCCAGCGCAAACGATCTCACGACCTACGAGAGCGCCTGTCTGGTCGCACATAAGCTCGGCGCCTCGAACACCGAAGTTGAGCAACTGATCCTTCCCGACCGCGAGCGCTATGCCGAGCGTTTCCGCGATTATCGCCTTGATGCGAGCAAGGCACGCCAAGCGGGCATCGAACTTGGCACTTTTGAGGAGGACGTTGACCTCTGCTTGCGTGACTTTGGCTGGTAAAACACGAATAGACGAGGGGTTCGTGGACGATGTTGGACCTATGCACGCTTTTTCACGAAACCATCGAGTATCGGACTCGCGCGACCTGCGGTTTTATAGCTCGGATACTCGAGGTGTCGCCGAAAATTCGTGCATAGGTCGAACATCGTCCAAGAAGACTTCAAAGGCATCCGTAATCCCGCGCTTTTGTCCTACAGCCCGTGAGTGGATTGCCTCCTGAACAACGATTTCCGTAAGCAAGTGGTTGGATTCGGGTGAGTGGATTGCCTCCTGAACAACGATTTCCGTAAGCAAGTGGTTGGATTCGGGGATTATTTGGGGTCTATCTAATCATGGGGGCTTTTGATACAGCCCCCAGGTCAAAATCATCGTACCGCCTACAGGCTCACGTGGTGACGGCATCAGTCCCCGTAGTCATTGCTGTCGCGGAAACACCGCTTACTTGGAATATCCCAGGTCCGTCGCCCAAGAACGTACGGCGCTTTCCGATCCGTCCACGTCTTTGCCGTGGATGGACAGCGCATCCTGAGACCTAACCGTGGCGCCCTTCGCCAGCTTCTCCAGGTTGGGTAGCGCGTTTGCCCCGTTCGAGCTGCCCTCGTGCGAGAGGAGCGGGATTACCGTCTTGCCAGAAAGGTCGTTGTTCTCGAGGAACGTGACCATGGGCATTGGCAGGTCGTACCACCACACGGGGAATCCGAAGAACACCGTGTCGTATTCCTTGAGCTGTTCTGGTGTGAGGTTCACGTTTATCTGCGGGCGCGTGCCGTTGTCCAGCTCGGTCTTCGCGCGCTCGACGGTGGCGTCGTAGTCGTCGGGGTACGCGTCGACGGCCGTAACGCGAACCAAGTCGCTGCCGGTCTCGTCGGCAAGCCAGTGTGCCATGGTGTCCAGGTGTCCCGTATACGAGAAGTACACCACGAGGGCCTTACCGTTGCCCGCGGGCTGGGTGGCGGCACTGGTGCTGCCGCTCGCGCTCGCGTTGTTGCTTGCAGCGCTGCCTGCCGTCGTAGATGCCGCGCCTTCCTGCGCGGACTGGCTCCTCGAGGCGCATCCCACAAGTGCGGCCACGCATGACACGAGGCTGGCGGCCAAAAACTCACGCCGTGTAAACTTAACGCTCATAGCTGTTCCTTTCTGCGTTTGTAACGCTACTCTGCGAGCTCAATCCGTACGTCGTAGTCGCCCTTAAGGTTGGATATGTCTGCCAGGGGAGTGGTTATTACCCCGATGTTCACCTGGTGCCCATACTGCTCCGACACGTCTTCGTCCTCGAAGAGAATTGTAAAGTACGGCATGTCCCTCGCGTAGTCTATGTCGCCGTTAAGCCATCCGTAGTGGACGTCCTCCTCCTTGTACGGCAGCTCCTCCGTCACACCGCAGAAGTCGTGAGAATACCTGCTTACGTGCTGTTGCATGGGAAGCTTTGCGATAAGGGCCTTGGCCGTCTCGGAGTCGTTGAGCACGCCGGTTATAAGCGTGTCCCCAAAGTACATGTTTATCTTCGTGCCGTTTTCGGGCGGAACGCGGGTGGGCATGGACTTGTCCGCGGTCTGCATGTTTGCGCCATCCTTGGCAACGGCGTGGTTCTGCGTCTCCGCGCTCGAGGAAGTGGCCGACTGGCTTGCGGCCTCAGCTGCGCTGGATGTCGCGGAATTGCCCTGAGGAGCCGACCCGTTGGTGCCGCCACAAGCGGCAAGCGAGAAGCACAACGCTCCCGTCGTTAGTAGCGTGGCAATGCTCTTCTTCATCTGTGAACCTCTCAATCACTTGGTGTTGCGTTCGTCCCTGCTTTGAGATTAAAAGAAAAGCTATTAGATAACAAATGCTTATGTTGGATTGTTTGGCATAAAGTCTGTGCATGGTTTGCGGTGGCTACCGATCAAGCCAGCTAGTCACAAGCTGGTTACGTGTGCAGGACTGGGTGCCGTCAGTGCCCGAAACGCACGCCGCTGCGTGCAGAAGACGGGGACGCCACGCAACCGCGTGCGTTTCGGGGGCCGTACGAGCGCAGAACGCACGTCTTTGCGTGCAGCGAGGCGCCGTTGCGCGCGTCGACGTCAAGGTATAGCATGTTGGCAAGTCCCCCCGGAAGGTGTCGGACGGATGGCCGCGCCCGGCCGCCAAGCAAGGGGCGCGGCCACGCTTCTCCATGCAACCCAGATGCTAAGGCCCCGAGGGCGGCATGCGCCCCTCGGGGCCGCGGGCGTCACAGATACTAACACGGCCTCGCGCGGCGCGCGCGGCGAATATACCAGGGAGGGCATTCCCCGGCGGGGACGCCGGGCGCGCGGCAGCATGCGTGATGC
>CACXZL010000269.1 GCA_902772085.1 uncultured Coriobacteriaceae bacterium
TGGGAAGGCGCCGCGTCCAGAGTGTACACGGTAGGGAACGTTGCCGGACGGAAAGTGTACACGACGGTCGCGCGCCACGCCCAGAGTGTACACGGTAGGGAACGTTGCCGGACGAAGTGCGGGCAAGGCTGGTGGGCTGGCGCCCAGAATGTACACGGTAGGAAATCCTCTGGGACGAAAAGTGCGTATGGCAAACAACGCCGCCCGCCCAGTCGCACCTGCAAAGGGAGGCGTATATCCTTTGCTGTTCTATGATGGCCGACTATATGACCTTATCGTACCGACCACTTTTTACGTGCCATCGAACCACCGGTGGGCTCAGATGGTTTCTCAAACACGTAGTTATCGAATAACGTGCAAGAACGTGATACGGTAGGAAACGGTTTGCTTGCGCGTACGACTTCGCCCTACGCACGAGGAGGAACATGAGGGATTTCATAGACAGATTCATCCACGATCGGCCCTTCGCGGACCTGGTCATGCTGTGTGCCGGCGCGTTCGGAAACCTCGCCTTTGCGGCGCTCAACGCAATACTGTGGCTTGTTGACCCCTCGCCTTGGCACGGCGCCCTGACCGTCTACTTCATCGCACTCGTGGTCATGAGCTCGCTTGTCGCAGCGGCCACGGGGAGCAACGGCAGGCTGCCGTGGGAAACCGTCGCGGCTGTGTGCGGTGTAACGCTCGTGGTTTTATCAGCGCTCGTCGCGGCCATCATGTACCTGTGCATTGTTGAAGGCCACAACGCTGCGCTGCCAGAAATAGCCATGATTGGCGTTGCGGCATTCACGTTCTACAATGCGGCTACGGCCGCCATCACCGCAACGAGGACGAGGAGGGGCAACCTGCGGCAGCAGACGATGCTTCGGGTTTCGGTCGCAGGCACCATAGGGGCGATGCTTATGTTGGAGATGCAGATGTTTGGCACGTACGCCCGCCTTGCCACTCCCCAGCTCGTTGCGGTGATGGAGACCGTTACCGGGGGAGTGGGCGCCTTGCTCGTGCTGCTGATGGGCTGCTCGCTCTTGTCGAAGTTGCGCCGAGTCGACAAGAACGGTGAAACCTTACAGCCATGAGGAAGTGGTCGAGCCGGGATAACGCTTATGGGTATCGATTGGTCTACCCGCGAAAAGCAAGAGCCGTTCCCACAATCAAGCGTGTGGTATCGTGATCTCAGCACGTGGCATGTTTTTGTTGAATCCATAACGCAGAGTAAACTGCGTGTCACCTTCGCCGTGCAGTGAGACGCGAACCTTTGTCGACTTGCCTGGAGCCAGGATGTCCTCCACGCTGTACATGGCTCCGTCATCACGCTCCAGGCACAGCGAATCGTATGGATTGCCCAGATAGGCTTCACCGATGTTTTCGACGGTAATCCATGCGCTCGACTCGCTGCCATCGACCCGTTCATGGCGCAGCTCGGCCTTTGTTTTGCAGTCCTCGAGACTTACATAATGGTGCCATAGGGCCGTCTTGTGCTCGTACGAGACGAGGTCCAGAAAGCCGTCGCTCTGCATGGTCTCTACAAGCACCCGCATTCTGTCATGTGGGCTCTTTGGTTTAAGCGTGTGAGACGTAACGACATAGCACGAGGGATATGACATCACCGTCTTCAACTCATCGCCTTGTGCCTGCAAGTCGATGTGGTATTTCTCGCACGACAAAAGCGTGTCCGTCTCGGGGTCACGCTGTTCCATGGGCGTGAACAGGGTCTTTCCCATGATTACATTGTGAGGGTAGCCGCCTATAGAGTCGTTGTCAAAGCCATTCGTGTATTCAAATCCAGGTACTGTTTGCGCGTATACGTACACCATGTCGTCCATCTGGATATGGTCGTTCAGATAGGCGAGCTCCTGCTTGTACTCCTCGCCAGACTGATACACGTTTTCCGCTTTGCCGTAGGTCCCAATGCCCTCGTTGCACAGAGAGGCAATGAGCGCAAGCGCCCCTACCGATACGAGTGCAGAAGGTTTGTTTTGGGCAATCAGATCCAAAGCCCGCACTCCGAGCAGTATCACGAGGGGTACTGCAAACATCCACAGTCGATCGACCACGGGGTAGAACTTGATGCAGGATGCAAAGAGCGCCACCGCCAGGCCGAGTATGATGCCAGTGCCCAGCCGATCCTTTTTTGAGATACAGTACATAGAGCCCACGATGAAGCATGCCAGAATGGCCGGCCAACAAACGCCTAGATTCTCAAACAGCGATAGGATTGTTTGGATGCCCTTGTTTGCGGCCGCAAATGAGATGGGGACGGGGAGGTAGCTTCCTGCCACCTGCCACCAGTCGCGCATTGCCGAAACGTCGGTCATCCTACGTATCCACAATAAGTAATAGATGACAAAGGTCACCACGACTGCACAGCCAAGAAGCACCCATTGCCTCGATGTGCGGTAATCGCGCTCTTCAGCGCCCAACATTGCTCCGAAGCAAAACGGTATCATAGAATCGTTCTTTTGAAGGTAAGCATCAGAATAAATGTAGCTAAACAATTCATGGTGAAATCATCTCGTGGCGCGGATGAATTCCGCGATGTCGTCCATGACCTTCGAATCGACGTGTCGCTCGACCCGGTACTCCTTTGACGCCTTGGCGATGTCGCGGTAGATGCCCCTGACAAACAAGTGGTTGAGGTCCTCGTAGAGCCTCCACTCCACGTTTGGTCTTTCTGACAGAAGCTCCTGGAACAGCGCGTAGTCCTCAGAGGCGAGCACCTGAAAGTCCATCCCGCCCTGCATGATGAGTGCGGGCTTCACGGATTCCAGCAGGTAGTCCGCCGCCGTCTTGGTACCCATCTCTTTGAAGTAGTAAAGCGTCATCCCGCCGGCAAACTTCGTGCGCCTCGCCGCGTCGTCAGACAATTCATAGAGACCGTCAAACTTTTTGCTGAAGATCCGATCCTCGAGCCTGGCGGCGAAACGCACGATAAGCGATCCGGACTCCTTCGCCTGCTGGAACTGTCTCACCATGACTTGCTCCAGACGAAGGGGAGTTCCCGCCATGAGGACCATTCCTCGAAAGAGACCGCACTCTGCGTCAATTCTCGGGGCAAGCATTGCGCCCATGCTATGGCCCACCACATATATCGCGTCTCTGTCCACCCTTGGGTCGTGAACAAGGAGCTCAGCGGCAAGAATTGCGTCGTCAATGGTCTCTTCGCGTACGGTGGGAGTCAGATTGCGCGCCTTCTTGGCGTGGGCATAGGTCCTCTTGTCGTAGCGTATCGATGCGATCCCTCGTTTGGCAAGACCTTCGGCGAGGTCTTTGAAGGGTTTGAGATTATATATCTGCTCGTCTTTGTTGCTGGGGCCAGAGCCATGAACAAACACAACGGCAGGCACCGCACTTCTTGGCGAATCCGGCATACACAGCAGCCCGTCCAAAGGAAACTCGGTGCCTTGGCCCACTATCGTTTCTTCGACGATCATGTCGACGCCCTCCTTGTAGAGGTTGAAGGTTCACATATGCAGTAATGATAGAACACTTGCACGAGGCCAGGGCGTTGCGGTACGTATGCTGTGAGATAATGCTTCCGTCGTTAAAGGGGGACGCATGGATGCATCGTTGCTTGGGTCCGCGATTGCGAAGTTCGTTGCGGGGCTCGTGGTCGTCGGTCTTCTGCTGTTTCTGCCCGCGGGAACGCTGACGTGGTGGCGGGGATGGCTGCTCATGGGGGTACTGTTTGTGCCTATGTTTGTGGCGGGTCTCGTCATGATGGCGAGGGCTCCCGACTTGCTGCGGAGTCGTTTGGACGCACGCGAGGAGCATGTCG
>CACXZL010000270.1 GCA_902772085.1 uncultured Coriobacteriaceae bacterium
GAATCGTTTCCATAAGCGACTCGTAATCCCTTTGGTTCATCACGACCACGTTCTCGCTCGGGTCGTTGTTCGTAACCAGTACCACATCCACATCGTCCCTCGTAGCCCTCATGTGCGCCTTCATGTATCGCCGAAACGAGCTGTACGTCACTGCCTGCATGTCCTTGACCCCTTCGTCAGCAGTTATCTTGTACCAGATTTTGTACAAGGTATCCGCTACACCGTCAGATCCTTAATTACCGCCAGCACACACCGCATACGATTGTTACTTTTCCCGGAATCGCCAGGACGCCGGGTCTGAAATCTGCTGGAATTTCGTCTGTCGAGAGGTCTCCTGTTGGAATTTCGTCTGGCGAGGGGTCTCCTGCTAGAATCGCGTTTGGCGAGGCCCGACCTGTTGGAAATGCGTTTGACGAGGCTCGCCAAACGAGATTCCGGCAGAATCGCCCTCGCCAAACGGAATTTCGAGTACGCGGCCCTCGCCAAACGGAAAACCGACAGAACTCCCCTCGCTAAACGAGATTCCAACAGGGGCCGCCCTCGCCAGGCGCAAAAAGCATCAGAAGCCTGGTGGCTAGCCCTTGGAAGACGGCTGTTTCAGATCAACGCCAGGCCAAGACACGACCCTTGACACAAGCAATGGCAGTTGTTAGTTTTACTGTGCGAAAGGACTTGGAATGGCAATTGCAGGCATGAAACACCCCCACAACTTTGACGTGAACGCGCTGCCGCAGCGGCGCGAACTTGCCGTATGTCTCGGCCAAGTCCCCGATGCCCCACGCAGGGCATCACGGTTCCATCGCTGAACCATCTTCATCATTTGTGAGTGAAGCGCGGACTTGGTATCATGCGAGTCCGCGCTTTTCTTGTCTGCGGGAAAACCATCGGCATCGCACGCGAAAGGAGAGACGATGTTTGAGATCAAAGGCGCGTATGCCACCGCAAGCTGCTACGCCACCTGCATAGAGCCAAGTGCCGTAGAGCAAATCCGCGCCATGTGCGACCAGCCCTTCACCCAAGGCGAGCGCGTAGCCATCATGCCCGACGCTCATGCCGGCAAGGGCTGCACCATCGGGACCACCATGACGGTTTCAGACAAGGTCGTGCCCAACGTAGTGGGCGTGGACATCGGCTGCGGCATGTACACCGTGGACTTAGGGCGCTCCCCCATCGACCTGCCGACTTTGGACGAGGCATGCCACGCCGTACCGTCTGGGTTCTCGGTATGGGACGGGTGCAGGGAGCGCTTCGACCTCACGGGCCTTCGCTGCTACCGCGAGCTGCGCGACACCAAGAGGCTCCAGCGCTCGCTAGGCACGCTCGGCGGTGGAAACCACTTCGTGGAAGTCGATGTCGCCAGCGACGGTACGCAGCACCTGGTGATCCACTCCGGAAGCCGCAACCTGGGCACGCAGGTCGCAAGCCACTACCAGAGGCTCGCGGTGGAGCTGCACCGAGGCAAGGAGGAGTACTTTGCCAAACGCGACGCACTCATCGCAAAGTACAAGGCGGAAGGACGCCGCAGGGAGATCCGTGCCGCGCTCAAGCAACTCAAGTGGTCAGAGCGCAAGCCCGACGCCCCGGCGGACCTCTGCTGGCTGTATGGCACCTACTTCGAGGACTACCTGCACGACGTGGCCATCTGCCAGACTCTCGCCCGCCGCAACCGCGAGCTCATGGCCGAGACGATCTGCAGCATGGCGCACCTGCACGACCGAGACGCGTTCCACACGGTCCACAACTACATAGACACCCGCGAGATGATCCTGCGCAAGGGAGCCATAGCCGCGCATGCTGGCGAGCTGGTGCTCATCCCGCTCAACATGCGCGATGGTTCGGTGCTCGCACGCGGCCAGGGCAACCCGGACTGGAACTTCTCGGCACCTCACGGAGCCGGGCGCGTGCTCTCTCGCACGGCAGCCAAGGAACAGCTGAGCCTCGAGGAATACGAGCGCCAGATGGCGGGCGTATACACCACCTCGGTGAGTGTCGCCACGCTCGACGAGGCGCCCGGCGCATACAAGTCGGCCGATGACATACTCGGCCCCATAGCCGATGCCGTCGAAATCGTGGATGTACTCAAACCGATCTATAACTTCAAGGCGCAGTAGCAAAGCCCTCGGTTCACTCTTTTCTATGAACCTTTAAGCTTTTATCATCCTTCGTGATGGGATTGTCGAGCGCGGTGACCTTTTAGGATTGCTTAAGTCTCACGTCGTATAGTACAACTAGAGCAGAGAAAGGAGTCAACCATGAGTACCGTTTCCACCACACGTAGAGGTTTCCTTGCCCTGTCCACCTCCATCGCGACCTTGCTTGCCGGCTGCGGCTCCGCTTCCACGCAGCAGGGATCGGACGCCACGGCGGGCAGCACGTCTGGAGCTGCGGCGCAATCGGCATCTTCCAGTGCGAAGAGGGAGTCCATCTCGGACGACACGAACGGCGGGCACGCCATCACCGTAAGCGGCGAGTCGATGAGCTACTCCTCCGTTGACGTCAAGAAGACGGGCGACGACGATGGCGACGAGGCAGACTTCTACGGCACGAACGCAGCCGTCTACGCAGAGAACGCGGCTACGCTCGACCTGGCCGACATCACCGTAAGCTGCGATGGCCAGCACGCCAACGCCGTCTTCAGCTATGGCGAGGGCACCACGGTAAACATCTCGAACTCCACCATCGAGACCGTCAGCAACTGCTCGGGCGGCATCATGGTTACGGGCGGCGGCACCCTCAACGCCACCGAGGTCTTCGTGCACACCACGGGCAACTCCTCCGCACCGATCCGCTCCGACCGCGGCGGCGGCACGCAGGTCGTGCAGGGCGGCGAGTTCATAAGCGACGGCAAGGGTTCGCCCGTCATCTATTCCACGGCAGACGTCCAGGTGGAGTCCGCCAAGCTCACGTCCAACTCATCGCAGGGCGTAGTGGTCGAGGGAAAGAACTCCGTCACCCTCAGGGACTGCACGCTCATGGCCAGCAACACGTCAAAGAACAGCGACAAGTCCGACTGGTACCAAGCGGTGATGATCTACCAGTCCATGAGCGGCGACGCCGCCCAAGGAGCCGCGAGCTTCAACGCCGAGAGCGGATCCATCACCAACCAGAACGGCGACGTGTTCTTTGTAAACAACACCGTATGCACCATTGGCCTGCAAAACGTCGCGATAACAAACAACGACAAGGGCGGAAACTTCCTTCGTGCAGCCGCCGCGGGCTGGGGCAACGAGGGCAGCAACGGAGGTCAGGTCACGATACACGCGTCCCGTCAGGAGATCTCCGGCAACTTGTTGGTCGACAAGGTCTCCAACCTAAACCTGTACCTGACCGACGGCTCTTCCCTCACGGGCGCCATAAATCCCGATGGCGCCGCCGGCGACGTGTATGTGGAGCTGTCCGACGGCAGCACGTGGGAGCTGACGGCAGACTCCCACATCACCGGCCTCACGTGCGGCACGGACGCCATCTCGCTCAATGGCTATGCCCTCTATGTGGGCGAAGCCACCTACCAAGCGGGTACGGCCTCCACGGGAACGGCCATCGAGACCAAGGTGCAGGAGTCAAGCGGTGGCCCCGGTGGAGGCGGCGAGCCTCCCGCCAAACCCGGCGAAGGCGGTTCGGGCGGACCCGGAGGCTCCGGCGGCGAACCGCCCGCAAAACCTGACGCACAGTAATCCTTGGACCTTCCTACGCTTACGAGCTCTCCCGCCTTCTCGCAACGGGTTTCGAAGCGAGACGAGAACCGTAGTGAGTCGAGGCCAGC
>CACXZL010000271.1 GCA_902772085.1 uncultured Coriobacteriaceae bacterium
ATCACGACTGCCAGCAGGTCGGACAAGACCTATCCCTACATGGGTAACGAAGGTACTCAGGCAAAGCTCGTTCGCGGATATGACGGCGATAGCCTCATCACGTCTACGAACGATCTGGAGATAAACAACATCACGATGGATGGGAACGGTGATAGCTATACGGGCAACCTGGCTGGTGGGCTGCTGCACACAAAGAAAGGCTCAATCGACTCCGCACTCATACTGAGCGGCAACACCCTGCTTTCAAACTCGGTGCTCGACAAAAGCATGTCTGATGAGATTTCGGACGGCGGAGCGGTTTACGTGCATGACGGTTGTTCGCTGGTGATGACCGACCAGGCCAAGATAGAAAAATGCTCAACGAAGACCAACGGCGGAGCCATTGCGACGGGTACGAAGTGCACGATTGAGCTAAGCGGTCACGCAACGATACAGGCTTGCGAGGCACATGTTCTCGGTGGCGCCGTCTTTACAAACAACAACACCACGCTGAACGTTGGCGAAAACGCTCTGCTTGGCGACGACGACGTATCCGACGACGTCGACAAAGGCAACAAAGCCTGGGGGTCGAGTGGCAATACAGGCCGCGGCGGTGCCATCCACGCGGCGAAGTCGTACGTCACGATAGGTGGCAATGCACGCATTCTAGGCAACTATGCCCAGAACGGCGGCGGAGGCATAAGCGTGACTGGTGATGCCTCACACAGCCTGACCGTGAGCGACAACGCAGAGATCGCGCACAATACGTCTGACGCAGACAGCGGCGGTATACGCGTAGCGCTCAAAGGCACGGTAAATCTAGAAGGGGGAAGCCTTTCGGACAACGTTGCGAAGAAAAACGGCGGCGGTATCTACGTGTCGGAGAGCCAGGCGGTAAACGTCGCCAAGGGATTTGTCTTCGCACGCAACACCTCAAGCAATGGCGACGGCGGCGCCATCTGCGCAAGCTCGTGTACCATAAATATGGAACCCGGCGTCGTGGTGGGTGGTTCAGAGGCAAACGCAAACTCGGCAAAGAACGGCGGCGGAATCGCTTTTGAAGGTGGCGCGACGCTGCATTCTCTTGGTGAGATTGAGGTGAGCCACAACACGGCTACGTCAAACGGCGGTGGTATCTATCTCAAGAGCGATAAGGTCACAAACAGCCTTCAGTTGGCCAGCGGCGATGTCGTCCGCAGCAATACCGCAAAGAACGGTGGCGGCATCTATATTGTTGGGTCTGTAAATCAGGCTACGCTGAACGGTGCGTCGAGTGAGGCGGCGAGCGTAACGGCAAATGCGGCTACCGTTTCAGGTGGCGGCGTCTATGTGGAGTCTGGCACGCTCTCACTCTATGGAAACAGCGAGGTGAAGGAAAACTCCGCTGACGCCAATGGCGGTGGCGTATATCTGGGCACAAGTGGCCAGCTCAATGTGGCCCAGGCGGCGACGGTTACGGACAACCTCGCGTCTCAGAAGACAAGCAACGTTTACCTTCCCGGCGAAAGTAGCTCCTCCAAGGCTGGTGGCGTCATCATGGTGGGGGGCGAGCTTACGGGCGTTATCGGCGTTTACGCCGAGCATGCCGATCACGACGGTCTTTCTGCGGCGACAAACGAGCAGTTCGCTCGGACCGATAAGAACAATACCGCCTATACCACCGACTTCAATGAGGTGTTTCAGAATGACCGCAACGGTGAGGCCAAGGTCGTGAAGAGCGAAACGGACGGCAATGACCTCGAATGGGAGGCAGACGACGTCAATCTCACCATCACCGAGGATACGAACGGCGACTATGCGGACTTCACGAAGGAGTTTGCCCTCACCATCACGTCTGGCCAGCTCAAAGACAGCACGGTCGAGACCGAAATGGATGGCAAGGCTGGGACGCTCTCTTTTGACGGCGCAGGCAAGGCGACCGTCAAACTAGCCCACGGCAAGGGCATCGTGCTCAAGGGACTGAGCAAGACGACTGCGCTGTCGGTGACTTGCGAGAGCGTGAACAGCTACCGCACTACCTATGACATCACAATCGGCGATGCAGTCGAAACGGGTAAGACAAGTTGCTCGTTTGCCTTGAGCAATGAGGCGACGGTGGTCGTACACAACACCTTTGGAGCCGTGCCCGCTACCGGACTGAACGACAGCGCCGGCGCATGGTTGATGGCAGTGCTGATCGCGGGGGCGAGCTTCGCCTGCCACTGGCTGTATCGGAGGCGACGGGTGGCATGAGTTCGGTACCTCTCCAGCAAGTCGTGGTGCTCAGCGGTGCGTCAGAAGATACGCTGAGGAAAAGTGCGGTATTTTTCGGCGTGCCTCAAGAGCATATGCGATCTCTGGAGGGCGAAGAAGGGCTTTTGCTCCAGCTTGACCAGATGTCGCCGCAGGAGTTCATGGCCATGACAAGGCGGCTCGCAAGTTGCGATACCGAGTTCGCGTCGCCTCAGTTTCAGACGTCCGATGCCCATGACCCCGCCCACGATGCGTCGGACATCGTGGTGGGTGCCATGAGCGAGCGTGCGCAGCATGCCCTCGTGGATGATGCGGCACGTAAGCTCATTACCTACATGCGTCACAAAGGTATGAAGGTTGCTCTGCTGACGGGAGACGATCGCGAAGCTTGGGCTGCCGTGACGAGAGGAAACGCGGAGCTCTTGTCGGTGAGCCAACTCCAGCGCATGGATTCTTTCACGGGAATGCTCAGGGTCGAAAGCTTCCTGTCGTTGTTTCAGGAGGTGCTGGACAATCCCGAGCTCGTGGCACGCGGCTGCGCAGTCGTGTATTTCGATATCGATGACTTCAAGTCGTACAATCGCGTCTTTGGCAAATGGGCTGGGGACGAGTTGCTGCTTCATACGGCGCGAGAGATAAATCGCCAGTTTGAGGGAGACCTCGTGGCACACGTGGCCATAGACCGGTTTGTGGTGGCAAGCGACAAGCCAGACGTCGTCGAGCGATGTGCGGCGATACACGAGAGCATTCGCATGGTGCACGAGACGTTCTCACCGCAGATTAAGTGCGGCATCTGCCCCATAAAAGAAGGAGCTTCGAGCTCTGCGCTCGCCGTGGACTGCGCAAAGATCGCCTGCGAAAGCATAAAGGGCCGCAACGACATGGCATGGTGCCTCTTCAACGACGACATGTTTGAGCGGATATCGATGGCGCGCTACATAGCGCATACCACGATGCGTGCGGTGAGCGAAGGCTGGATAAAGACGTACTTCCAGCCTGTGGTGGACGCCCGTACGGGACAAATCTGCAGCTACGAGGCCTTGTGCCGTTGGCAGGATCCCGAGCGTGGCCTGTTGCCTCCGGTGTTGTTTATCCCCATGCTCGAAGACGCGCATCTCATCCATCTAGTGGATCTGTGCATGCTTGAGCGAGTTTGTTCGTGGCTTTCTACGCGATTGCAGTCCGGAGAGCCCGCGGTCTCCGTGAGCATCAATCTGTCGCGGCTGGACTTTCTCGCGTGCGACATCGTACAAACCGTCGTCGACGCATGCAAACGATGGAACGTCCCACACGACCTGCTGGACATAGAGGTCACCGAAAGCGCCTTGTCGGACGACGACAGCCAGTTGTATGAGGACATGAAGCGTTTTCGCGACGCGGGCTTTGCGGTGTGGATGGACGACTTCGGCAGTGGATACAGCTCGTTGAACCTGCTGAAGGACTACGAGTTTGACGTGCTGAAGATCGACATGGTGTTTCTGCGCGACATGGACACGAATCCCCGCGGATGCGAAATCGTG
>CACXZL010000272.1 GCA_902772085.1 uncultured Coriobacteriaceae bacterium
CGACTCAAGCTGGCTCGTAATATCGTACACACGGCCAAGAGAGTCCTGCTGGTTTACCAGCTGCTCTTCTAGCACGCGCTTCATGCGTACGTTTTCTTCGTTTATGCGCACCACGTCATCACGTCGCTCTACCATGTATGCGACTTCTTCGTGCGACTCTTCTTCCACGCGTCGGATGGTGTCGCGCAACCGTCCCACCACGAGCCCTGCCACGAAGATCTGAACCACCCACACGTAGGTGTGTAGGTCTATGACCACTGCCCATGCCCCTTCGTTACCGAAGCGGGCAAACAGATAGCCGATGAGCGATAATACCGCAGCGAGCAACGCCTGGTTTTGCCCAAACATCACTGCAAAGAGCAGCGTATAGAGCAGATAGAAGTCAAAACCGGCCAAAACGTCGTTCGAATGCGCCGCAAACGTGAGCAAGAACGCAATAAGGAAACAAACGAAGTTCTCCAGCGTCGGCATCACGCCACCAAACAGGTGCCAAAAACGTTGGGAAAGCATCCCAAATCGATCCTTGGGCTTGTCTGTGCTCCTGAGAAAGTGTCGCGCATGATGATGCAGATACGACACGATCTGCGGGACAACATCAGCAGCATGATGGTGTATGCGCAAACCGAACTCCTCGGTCGCCCGCTCGGGATCCAGAATCATACGCCTGTATGCGCCTGTGGGATCGGCAGCCACATCACAGGTGCCGTCTATGGCCTCCTGTACCATAGCCGCCAATTCGCTTTCGTTGAGAATCTCATCAGACGCGATATGGTAGAGAGAATGCTCATGGGATTCAGCTACCGAAATGCGATAGATTGCCTCCACCGCGTCGGACACGAAGAGCGGACTAAACGTGTGGTTCTCGTTTGCATATATGCCTCCAGAGCGAAACGCCTCCAGGCAGAAGTTCGTGATGGTCTCGCTCCTGAGTTGGTTTTCCATGGGAAGCGCGTAGACGTGATCAAGCCTGAGTACCATGGCGTCGCGGTCGTAGAGTCGCCCCGCCGAAAGCCATGAGTCCTCTGCGTTCAGCAGTATGCCGCCTCGCATGCCCGCACGTCCTGCCAAGGGTTCTATGTGGGTATTCTCGGTCAGGTTTTCATCCGAGCTCTCGGCAAACACCTCTTGCGACGAGAGGAAGACCATGCGACAACCGCTCACGAGACCTGCGGAAATGACGATGTTTGTGACGCCGGCCAAGAATCGATGACCGTCCACAGACGGATCGTACCAGTCGAAGTTTGGGTCATAGGCACCAGTGTAGATGCAGACATCAGGCGCGATGTCTGCGATCACACTTGGAACCGCCTCGCTATCGAGCGGAAAGTCGAATTTTCCAAATACACGACGAGGGCGTCGCGTGCGAACCCTTGAGCCCGTGATCCAGAAGATTCGATGATTCTCTTTATAGAAGCGGTTGATGAGCGCGTCTACGAGCGCGTCCTCACCGCCGATGATTAAAACGTCCATACCACCTCCACGCATGCTTTTTGAGCATGACGTGCACTTTTTGTTTCGTTGAAACGATACCCTTCTTTGCTTTATGCTTTCTTTAAAGGCCGGCTTCTCACTCAAATGTTCATGCGTTAGCCACAGTCGGTCGCTTTGTGGACTCCGTTTGATTGCTTATTTGAGATAAAGACAAAATAGCACCCAACAGATTCATAACGTTATGTTTGTGCCAAGCGCTGTGAAACAAGGCCGCGCAGATGGCGCCGGAAGTCGTGAACGCCCGCACTTCCGCCACATCCAGTCCGTCAAACTCACTGGAAATATCTGACAAGAAGTCATTACCGTAATCTTGGAGCACAAAGCTGCCCTTCTTGTTCATGTAGTATTCCAGCTTGCTTTCATCGGTAATTTGCACTTCTATCCCATCACGATCTCGGTAGCGCCCGAACTTCACTTCCTTCTTTGCTGGGTGATACTTCATCAGCAGCGTGCTCGCTCCTTTTCAAACGCACGAACGAATTTGCGTTCCATTATAGAACTCACAAAGGACATATATAACCTTGAGGAAGCAGAGTTTGAGAATGCTGAAGCAAAGGCCGACCTTATGAAACCACGAGGCAAGCTGCCATGGTGAAATCTAGATGCGAAAGCGCACTTTGTAAGGCGGCAGCCTTTGTTGCTCCCCGTGTACGCCTTTGAGAAGGGATCCATCCCTACCAAAAAGTGTCATGTTTCAGTCGTAAGGGCGCACCTTTGCCGGAACGATGTCAAACCAGGCATTTTTCAGCTATTTACGGCTGCTCTCCAGCGACGCCTAGCACATAGCGCACAATCTTCTGTGAAATTCTGAAACTTATATATTGTACCCCCTCAAACATTCTATCGCTCAATTCTGAATTACTGCAACAACCCTCGCCATACTATGCCGTGTACATTTTCACCCAAATACGATTCCTACCTCGCATGGTATTGACCAAACACTATGCGCGATAGAAACGGCTACGTTGCGGAAATCGTAGATGGCCCCACACAGGCGTGCGTTCTGCCCCAATGCCTAGATATCGCGCACTATGTGGTGGGGCAAAGTGCGTATTATATGACGCCACAAAGTGCAGACCATCATATCAGTGTGGCAAAACCGCAGGTCAGAGCTCCGTTGCAAAACGTCCTGCATTCCGACCCCACACAAAATGCGAGTTTTGTCCCACTGCAAAGTTCGGGGCGACTCTGAAGGCATTGCCGAGCTAACGGCAAATCAAGTCCATCCCGCATCCCTCATGGTGGAAGATCCTGTACGTTCCATGCTAAATCACGCTGTATTTGCCGCCAAGGCACCTACATAAGGAGCCCATCTCCCTTTCTTAACGGTCTACAATCGCAGTCGTCGCAACAATCAACTAGGCTCTACCGATTTTTATGCAACCATGAACCGCGGGTTTTTATCCAACGGTTCATGATCACATAAATTTCGGTATTTTCACAGTTGACAGCACTCAGTGCCTCGTTCGTGAACCATTATTTTCCAGGACGCAAGCTATAGCAATTTCAGGGGCCGTCCTCCGCCAACCCTCGCCCTACATCCAAGAATTTGCGTACACCCCCACCGTCGTAATACGCCGGGTCTTTCGGCAAGGAGTAATCCCTTATTTCGAACGGAGTAGGCTCCCCCACCTTGAGTTCGTTATTCACATACGTGTTAAACCCACCAACAAGTTTACCGTTCGCATCTTTCAACACACATTGCCGCGAAAGCTCCTTGGCATCATCGCTTTTACCAATCTTCACATCCTCTTTGAGCGTGATTTCACCTGTCGCAATAAGATATCCAAGGGAGTCGGTAGAGGTGTTTACGTTGTCTATCTGGTAGAAGTTATACTTCTGCGATGTCTTGTACCAGTTATCATCGTCCACCGACAACTTAATCTCAATCGTATCTGATTCGGCAACGTTGTCATTGCCCGCCTGGCTCGACCAATACGTTGTGGACTCAGGCAACGTATTGCTTATCGTCCAGTCATCGGTAAACGAGATTTTGCCATCCGCAGTACGTCCCGAGACGTTGACGTTTATAAACCGAGGCGCATGCTCCGTGTTTGGATTGTTCACGGCAATCGTGTAGTGCACGTATCCGTTGCTGATGTTGTAGCATGAGCCCGCAAGAACAAGGTCTTTTGTATCTGCGGTACTCCTGTCTACCGACTTGTCTTCTCCCGACTTGAGTTCCGCGAGCAACCCCATCTCTTTGCTCACCTGCTCCATCACGACATCAGTGCTCTCG
>CACXZL010000273.1 GCA_902772085.1 uncultured Coriobacteriaceae bacterium
TTGCCTACGCGCTCGAGCGCCAGAGCGGCGACAAGCCGTGGGACCTATATACCGGCAAGCACTTGCTGAACTTCGTCGACAACCACGACGTGCCGCGCATCGCCACCCAGATCGCACGTCCCGAGCTTCTGAAGCCGCTTTATGGTCTGCTCTTCGGCATGTGCGGCGTGCCGTGCATCTACTATGGCAGTGAGTGGGGGATTGAGGGTGAGCAGAAGTTTGGTGACCATGAGCTGCGCCCTGCCGTGGAAAAGCCTGAGTGGAACGAGCTGACGGACTGGATTGCCACGCTGGCAAAGGCGAAGCGCGAGAACCCCGCACTGACTGCGGGTAACTACCGCGAACTGCAGGTGCAGCCTCTGCATCTTGTCTTCCAGCGCAAGACGAAAGGCCAGCGCATCATCGTGGCGATAAATATCGCAGACGAGCCGGTGCGCCTGCACTTTAACGCAAAATGCGGTCGAGCGGTCGACCTCCTGACGGGTGAGGACCACGACTTCGGCGGCGGCTCCGAGGTGGAGCCGTACAGCTGCCACTTCTGGCTCTGCGAGCGATAGCGCCGTGAACAAGACCCACAGTAGGGCAACAAAACCCACTGTGGGTCTTGTTCGCTACTTCTCTCGCACGCGCTTGCCGCTCAGATGCTCCACGGTGAGTTCGAGCACGGCCACGCGCTTGAGGTTGCGAACGATCTCGACCTCCGTCTCTTCTTCGGAGGGGAAGTACTTGTTGCCGAGCTTGCGAAGTGCCTCGAGCATGATGCCATCGTCCTCGATCCTGCGTATGCGGCCAAACGCTATGACCGAGTTGAAGTGATACCACCATGAGCCTTCCTCGAGGCGGCCCTTGTCCATCACGCAGAAGCTCGCCTTGTCGCACGTCGCGATGGCATCGAGCTTGTGGCCGGTGACGGCGCTATGGAAGTAGATCTTGCGCTCGAAGTACACGAAATCGAGCGGAACCGCATAGGGGTAGCCCTCATCGCCAAGGAGGGCGAGGACTCCGCGCGGTTCGCTCTCGAGAATACGCTCGCATTCGAGCGTAGTGAGACTCTGGGCTTTTCTTCTCATTTCCCGAAACATCAGTCCTCCTCCTGAAAGCCAGTTGATTAGATTATGACACGGAGCGTGATATAGTAGTAATATGTATTTTGCGCATTGAAGCATGAGGTTGTTCGATCGATTCAGTTCCTCAAAGAGCCGGGAGGCGTGGCAATGACAATGAAGTTTAGAGTGAAAGCTGAGCTCGAAAATGTGGACATTGTTACGGACTTCGTGAACGAGCAGCTTGAGGGCATGGATTGCTCGATGCGCTCAATCATCCAGATTGACATAGCGCTCGACGAGCTCTTCAGCAACGTCTGTCACTATGCGTATGGCGACGGGGTAGGATATGCAACGATTTATGTGGACGACCACGAGGACAACGGCACGGTGAGTATCACGCTCGAGGACGAGGGGATTCCGTTCGACCCTTTGGAGCATGAGGATCCCGATGTGACGTTGAGTATAGAGGAGCGCGAAGTCGGAGGACTCGGCATCTTTATGGTGAAGCGCACCATGGACGACGTATTGTACGAGTATCGCGACGGTAAGAATCGAATCACCATCGTAAAGTCCCTATAAGGATTGCCACATAGCCCCATGCCGTCAGGTCGGCTGCCCAGCAGGCGCAGGCGGACGCGACGGGGGAATCTGAACGGCAGTCGCGAAGGCTCGAGGCGTACGGTTTCGACCCTAATTCCTAGTAAATCAGTAGGAAAAATGCTATGCTCTTGTGCGGTGCAACGCAAAAAAAGGAGGGGCACATGCAGGGGGACAAACTGGAGGGTCGTATAGTCGCGATCATGCGTGGTTACGAAGTGGAGGAGGAGTTCTTCACGAAACACCGTCGTGTGTTTCCTCGCAGGTCCAGCGCATATGAGTTGATATTTGAGATACGATCGCTGCTCTTTCCAGGCTATTTCGACGATGAGACGGCGGCGGGGGAGAGCACGGAGTCCCTCGTGGGCGAGCGGCTGCTCCGCATAGAGCGTGTGCTTCGTGAGCAGGTGAAGCGTGCCCTGCAGTTTGAGCAACAAGACCTTGCGGAGGAGGACGCGCGTACGAAGGCGCGGGAGATCGTAGACGAGTTCATGGGCGAGCTGCCCCACATTCAGGAACTCATCCTGAAGGATGCCGAGGCCGCCTTCATGGGAGATCCCGCCGCCCAGAGCCGCGAAGAGGTCATCCTCACCTATCCGGGAGTGTTTGCCATCATGGTGCACCGCATCGCGCACGAGCTCTACGTGCGCAACGTGCCGCTCATCCCGCGCCTCATGAGTGAATACGCCCACAGCGAGACGGGAATCGACATAAATCCTGGCGCCATCATAGGAGAGTACTTCTTCATCGATCACGGCACCGGCGTCGTGATAGGCGAGACCACCGAGATCGGGCATCACGCAAAGATATACCAAGGTGTCACGCTTGGTGCCACCTCCACGCGCAAGGGTCAGCTGCTGAGCGGCAAGAAACGCCATCCCACGCTCGGTGACTACGTGACGGTCTACTCGAACGCCAGCGTTCTGGGCGGTGACGTGGTGATAGGTTCTGGTTCGGTGATTGGCGGCAGCGCCTTCGTGTGCGAGTCGGTGCCGGAAAACGCCCGCGTGGGCGTAAAGGACCAGGAGATCGTGGTACGGCGGATGGGAGAGCCCGAACCCGTGTGGTGCTACCAGATCTAGGCCTTTGATCGCCAGGATTCGCAGCCGTGAGGATGGATGTGCCCGCAAAAGGTGTTGTGCAATCGCGGCAAAACGACGCAGGATGTCATTGGTCTGAGCACGTGATGCTGCTTCTGAGGTAGAATGCTCTGCACGACGTGAAGGATGGAGGAAGCCCCATGGCACAAGACATCAATGACGTTCCCATGCAGACGTCCCTCTTCGGGGATGAGGTGCCCGTGACCGAGGGCACTGCACAAGAGCAGGGGACGCCAGCGCAGCGCGCGGCTGAGCTGAATGACGTGCTCTCGCGTGCTGCTTACCAGTATTACGCGCTCGATGCGCCGCAGATGACGGATGCCGAGTTTGACCGGCTCTTGCAGGAACTCATACGGCTCGAAGAAGAGCACCCCGAGCTCCGCTCGCCCCAGAGCTATACCCAGCGCGTAGGCGGTTACGTGGGAGAGCAGTTCGAAGCGGTGCGTCATGCGCAGCGCATGTATTCCATGGACGACGCGATGGACCTTGGCGAGCTCGATGCCTGGCTCGAGCGCACGGAGGAATCGCTTGCGGAGGTAAGCGCCGACCCGGTGGCCTATACCTGTGAGCTGAAGATAGACGGACTCGGTGTGGCGCTCACGTATGTGGACGGGCAGTTCGTACGTGCCGCGACGCGTGGCGACGGCACCACGGGAGAGTTGGTGACGGCAAACGTCTTGACCATCGACGACGTGCCGCGCATGCTCGCTCCGCGCGGCATGAACGGCATGGCGGGTGAGGGATTCGGACAGTCGGTGGAGGTTCGCGGCGAGGTGTACATGCCCAAGCAGAGCTTCGTGCGCCTGAACGAGGCGAACGACGCTGCTGGTCGTACGCCCTTTGCCAACCCGCGCAATGCGGCGGCAGGGTCGTTGCGCCAGAAGGACTCGAAAGTCACCGCCACGCGCGACCTCGCGACCTTCATCTATGCCGTTGCGGACGAGTCTCCGTTGCACGTGGACAGTCAATGGGGCTTCCT
>CACXZL010000274.1 GCA_902772085.1 uncultured Coriobacteriaceae bacterium
GACAGGCGGGACCAGCATCGAAATGGGCTGACCCAAGGCAGCAGCCTCCGCCTCGATACCACCCACGCCCCAGCCGAGCACGCCCAGACCGTTGGCCGTCGTGGTATGCGAATCAGTACCTACGAGCGTGTCGAAGCAAGCAACGTCCGCATCTCCCTCAGCCAGTGCATCGCACGTCACCACGCTGCAGAAACGCTCGATGTTGAGCTGGTGGCAGATGCCGCCTCCTGGAGGCACGATCTCCACGTTGTCAAAGGATTTGGACGCCCACTTGAGAAATGCAAAGCGCTCGCGATTGCGCTCAGCTTCAAGCAGCTCGTTTTCTTGTGCGGCATTGCAGCTGCCCGTACAGTCAGCTATGACGGAGTGGTCGACCACCAGGGTGCAGGGTATGCGCGGATTTACCTTGCGAGGGTCTCCCCCACGCGCCACCATGGCATCGCGCATGGCCGCGAAGTCCACAAACACCGGTACGCCCGTAAAGTCCTGAAAGAGCACACGGGCCGGCATGAACTCAATCTCGTCGCCCTGCCTACCGGCCCTTCCAGCTTCCACGACACGACGTGCGCCACGAGCGGCATCCTCGTCGGTCGCCGCATTGCGCACGACGTTTTCCAGAAGGACCACGAGCGCTCGCGGCAATTCCTTCGCGCCAGGAATCCCCGAGACGTCATAGAACCGTCGACTCTCCCCTGCGGCCTTCAGGTCCTTCGCTACGCGCGCAGAGCGTACTGCAGCATCAAAAGCGGTGTCTCTTGTCATGCTCTCTCCTCCAACTTCCTCACAAGGCCCGCCAAAGGATCCGATTTCCCGGCGTGACCCTCAGACTTTCCGTACAGATACAAGAACAACCCCAGCGAAACCGCTCCCATCACCGCGAGGAATACGAACATCTCCAACGAGAGAGGAGCGAGTTTAAAGAAGTCTCTAAAGAAGATAATCCCCCCAAGCAGCATCACGACCACGGAGGCGAGGAGTGCGATGCGTAGCGGGTTGAGTGGCTGGGAGATCTTCACGATAAGAGCTATGCCCACGATTCCCGTGAGATACATGGAGAGCGTGGACGCCTGCGAATAGTCGAGTCCAGCAATCCGTTCAAAGACCTGCACGCCCAAAAGGGCAAAGACGATGGCGATGGAGGCAGGTAGGGACCGACGCAGCACGTTCGTGAGGAAGCTTCCGCTCACGCGGTCGTGGTTTGGCTCAAGCGCAAGCACAAACGAGGGCCATCCGATGATGGAAGACGATATGAGCGTCATCTGAATGGGAATGAACGGATACGGCGGGAGCACGATGCACACGAGCGCGAGCACCGCAGAAAAGACGGTCTTGACGAGGAAGAGCGATGCAGACCGCTGGAGGTTGTTTATCGAACGCCTTCCTTCGTCCACGACCTCCGGCATATGCGAGAAGTCGTTGTCGGCAAGTACGATCTCCGCCACGTTGCGGGCAGCTGCAGATCCCGATGCCATGGCAACCGAGCAATCAGCCTCCTTGAGCGCCAGCACGTCGTTCACGCCGTCGCCCGTCATGGCGACTATGTGCCCGTCCTTGTGGAGCGCCTGCACGAGGCTACGCTTTTGCTGGGGCGTCACACGGCCAAAGACCACGTTTTCACGTGCGGCCTTGAGGAGATCCTCGTCCGTGGTGAGGGTGGAGGCGTCCACGAAGTGCTCGGCTCCCCGTATGCCCACGTATTGCGCGATGGCGGAGACCGTATGGGGATCGTCTCCCGAGATCACGCGAACGTCTACGCCCTGCTCCCTGAAGAAGTCGATGGTCGAAGGCGCGGACTCGCGCACCTCGTCGCTGATTCCCACGTAGCCGAGAACCTGCGGCTTGCCTTCCAGCTCACCAGAGGGACCAAACGAAGGAACTTCGGCGATGCAGAGTACGCGCTCCGTCGGCGAGAACGAGCGCACCTCGGCCTCATATGCGGGATAATCTGCACCCAAGACAAACTGGGCGGCCCCGACTACGATGGATCGACCGTCCTTGGTCACGCATCCAGAATACTTGCGAGCACTTGAAAAGGGAATCTCGCGCACGACCGGCAACGGACTGAAGCCAACTTCCTCAGAATACCTCAGCATGGCCATCGCGGTCTCGTTTGCATCCGCTCCATTTGCGCTCATGACGGTAGTGGCGCAGATGAGCATGTCCTTGCATTTCTTGTCGTCAAAGGGAACGTCGCCAGTGGCACGCATACCGGTGACTTCCATCCTGCCGCTGGTGATCGTGCCCGTCTTGTCGAGGCACAGCGTATCCACCCTCGCAAGGGTCTCCACCGTATACTGCTGCTGCACCAATACCTTCTTTGAGCCAAGGCGCGTCGTGGCAATGGCAAAGACGCTGGATGTGAGAAGGACGAGCCCTTGTGGAATCATGCCCACCACGGCGGCGACCGTAGAGAGAATCGCATCGTTTGTGGACGTCCCCTCCATGAAGGAAGTACGCAGGAATAGCCCGATGCCTAGGGGCACGAGCGCGATGGAGGCGTACTTTATGATCATGTTGAGCGTGGCGAGAATCTCAGAGGTGACGGCTTTCACGTAGCGTGCCTCGGCGTTGATCTTTGCCGCGTAGCCGTCCAGGCCTACGCGATTCACGCGCGCCCACGCAGCGCCTGCAACCACGAAGCTTCCGCTGAAGAGCTCGTCTCCTGGATGCTTCTCAATCTGGTCGCTCTCTCCCGTGAGCAGGCTCTCGTCCATGAGCGGCCCACCCTTTACCACGATGGCATCGGCAGGCACCTGATCGCCATGCGTAAGGAGCACCAGGTCATCGAGCACGACGTCATCTACGCTCACTTGCTGCTCCTGGCCGTCGCGGATGACGCGGACTTTGTTTGCCGTGATGATGGAGAGCTTGTCTACCATCCTCTTGGCACGCACTTCTTGGATAACGCCCACGGCTAGGTTTATGACCACCACGAGCATAAACGTCATGTTGCGATACTGCCCCGTGATCCCCACAAGGACGGCCAGGGCAACGTTTACGAAATTGAAGAGCGTAAAAGCATGCTCGCGAAAAATCTGCCCTATAGTCTTCGTCTTCACGTCCGTGTTTGCGTTTGTCTTTCCCGCTGCCACACGCTCAGCAACTTCTGCCGAAGTCAAACCATGCAGGCTCTGCGCTTCTCCGTCTGCGGTCTTTTCCATGCATTCTCCTTTATGGCTTCCCGTCGGAGCTTCTCAGTTTCCGGCTCAGATCGCGAACAGCAGTTCCGTGTAGGTCGGATACGGCCAGAAGCGGCTGTCTACGACCGTTTCGAGCTTGTCGACGACCGCGCGGCAGTCTTTCATCGCGGCGGTCAGCTTATCGCTGCAGATGGAGAGGCGTTCCTCTTCATCCGCGCCGTCCAGCTCGGCAAGATGGCTTTCCAGGCGGCCGACGGCGGCATAGAGATCGTTCCCCATCCGGCCGACTTCCTCGTACAATTGCTTTTCGTAATAGAAGTTCTGCGGCAGGCTGGCCAGGTAGGCGTTCACCGCGCCGAAAATGCCCCGGCGGATCATCTGGTCCAGAGTCCGCGCTTCGATCGTGACCACGCTGCAGTATTTCTCCACGCGGATCTCATTGCGCGATTCGATCTCCTTGCGGCTGTAGATGCCGTTCTCGGTGAGCAGGCGCACGTTCTTTTCGCTGGCATATTCCGAAACGGTCTGGGCAGTATTCTTCAGGTTCTTCAGCCCGCGGCGCGCAG
>CACXZL010000275.1 GCA_902772085.1 uncultured Coriobacteriaceae bacterium
GATTACGCCTGCCGGCATCGAGCGGATCCACGTCTAGCTCGCACAGCTTTATCTCCTCCACCTCGCGTGGGTACGCCCGCTTCGCGAGCCAGGCGCGCGCCAGCCGCTCGGTGCGCGACTCTTCCCGAAAACATGCATTGACGAAGAGCAACATGACGACTCCTCTGCGTCGAGAGACAATGCCAACAACACCATCGTACCACGAGCACGACGTGAAGCGGGCGGGCGTCTCCCCGTTGCCGATTCCCGTGCCGTGTCAGAGGGACGGAGGAACTGACACACTTCCTCATCCCCCCGCCGTGTGTTCACGGAACCGGACGTGCCGCGCGGCAGTATGTCGCATATCCATGCGAAGGCTCGGCACGACCTGCTCCGGGAGCTCGTGACGGACATTATAAGTAGCGCTGCGAGGGCTGGTTGCCGGAGCGGTGGTTTCCATCGTTTGTTGCAACGCATACCCGACGTTATTTCGCCCGTCGCAATGCTCGGTAACGTTAACCGCGGCAAGGACGACCGGATCTCTGGCGCAAGTGTTGCTCAAGGCATGCCACCGCGACCCGCGCGTTGGCACAACACGCCCACCCGCTTGCGTCAACGGCCTTCTGGCTTTTCGGAAAGCATGGCCAAAAACGTCGGGATGCCCATCTGATGAAGCCGGCCTTCGCCGTTCGTGTCCTCGTAGAGGTCGCGAAGCACAAACCCAGCCCTCAGCTGCCCCGCGATTTGCTCCTCCAGGGAATGCGAGAACTGCACGCCCGCATCCTCCGCCTCCAGCTGCCGCATTTGCTCTGGATTGCGCAACGGGTTGAACGGGAGGCGATTGACGATCCGCGTCTCGTCGCCGTTCACGACGTAGTTGAGGTAATGGTCGGTTCCCGACAGCAGGCGTCCGCCCGGCCTGAGCACCCGAAAGCACTCTCTCCAGATGGGCAGGACCTCCTCCACATAACAGTTCGAAACCGGGTGGAAGACGAGGTCGAACTCGCCGTCCGCAAACGGCAACGGTTTCGTCATGTCCGCGCGGACGATGCGCATGTCGTAGCCCTCGCGCTCGGCGACCTGCCGCTCGCTCTCCAGCTGCAGCGACGAGTAGTCGAGTACCGTGCATACGGCGCCCAGCGCCGCAAAGACGGGCATCTGCTGGCCCCCGCCGCTCGCAAGGCCGAGGACGCGCTTGCCCTCGAGCTCCCCCAGCCACTCATGGGGCACGGGCTTGGTTGGCGTGAGCAGCACGTCCCACTCCCCCGCAAGGGCGCGTTCGTACACCTCATGCGAGATCGGGCGCCCCCATTCCCAGCCTTCGCGGACCCAGCGGTCTATGGTGTCGGCGTTGATGTCCTGGTAGGCCATATCCACTCCTTCTCTCCCGCTAAAACGGACGACGAACAAGAGCACCTAGCGTCACCGCGTTTTGAAGCGCGTCCGTGGGCGCGTGCCATGTCCAGCGTCTCGACTCTTGTCCGGAATCATCATATCATGCGACCGAGGGAGACCGGCGCGTATGGGCGTGCGTCCGAGAGCGTCCGGCGCGCATGGGCGAGCAGCGATAGGGCTACGGTCATAATTCACGCTCCCTAGCCTGCGTCAGCCCGTACGCGGGCGGCCCCGCGCCCGCTTCGCTCGCAAACTGTGCGAGTCGCTGCTCGTTGGCATGCGCGGGGACAGGCGGTGTGAACTGTTAACGGTCTACTTGATAGTAAACCAGACCTCCAGAGCTGTGCGTCCATGCCCATGCGCACGTGAGTTTTATTCTTGAACCGCCTGCTCAGGACATACACATGAAGCAGCTGCGGGCATGCCGGCGCGTCAGCGGCCGGACTCGCGTCAGCCCTCGTCGGCCTCGTCAGCCCTCGAGCCAGTCCTCGTCACGCCTCGCATCAAGCCCTCGTCACGCCTCGTCAGCCCTCGCGTCAAGCCCCATCAAGCAAGCACCGTCGAGCAACGCGCGCCTCTCGGCCGTATGTGTACACGGTAGGGACCCGTTTGGGACGGAAAGCGTGCACGGCAAACAACACCCCCACCATGCGCACTATCCGTCACGGGAGGCCCCCTACCGTGTACACTAACGGCCCGTATGTGTACACGGCAGGGACCCGTTCTGGACGGAAAGCGCGCACGGTGCGTGCTGTCTTGGCCGGAGACGCCAAAAAGTGTGCACGGCAGGGAACGTTGCGTGCCGGAAAATGTACACGGCGGTCGCGCGCCGCACCCAGAGTGTACACGGTAGGGAACGTTCTCGGACGAAGAACGGGCAAGGCTGGTGGGCTGACGCCCAGAATGCACGCGGCGGGGAATCTTCTGGCACGAAAGGTGTGCACGGCAATCCTTTCGTTGGACGTTACCGCTTTCGTGCGTACGCCCTGCCGTCCGCCATCCTCCCTGACACAAAAGCCGCGTTTCCTACGTGAAGACGACGGGCGTGCCCACCAACTCCCAAGGCGACGTGCCCAGCACCACCGGCAGCGTGTTTAAGAAGGGCAGCGAGGCTCCGTTCAGCTCCGACGGCATGGACACCTTCGCGCAGGCCATCTGCGAGGACGAGATGGACATATTCACCGACGACTTAAAGAAGCTTACCAGCGACGATCCCTCACCGTAAGGTGCATGTTCGAGCACTGCGACGACTTCCAAATCGGAAGCGTCACTCCAAGGACAAGTAGCGGCGATGCGGCGAGGACCCGCCCTTTGCCGGAATCTCGTCTGGCGAGGGGTCTCCTGCCGGAATCTCGCTTCGCGAGGCTCGGCCTGCTGGATATGCGACTGGCGAGGGGAAATCTGCTGGAAATGCGTCTGGCGAGGCTCACCAAACGGAAAAACAGCAGAAACGCCCTCGCCAAACGGAATTCCGACAGAAACGCCCTCGCCAAACGAGATTCCAACAAGGGCCTCCTCGCCAAACGGAATACCAGCAGAAACGCCCTTGTCAAACGCAAAAAGCGTCAGACGTCCGTTTGCCGGCACGTGAAAAAAGTGGCGCTTCATCATGCGTGCATCCTGCCACGGTGCCGACAAGGTGGCCATACACGCATCATCCGTGTTAGAATCTCACAAAGGTCATCGATTCGTTTGAGAGGCGTCAGGATTCCGCCTCTCTCAATTCGTTGCCTGCTCGAGTTGCATAGCGTCACATGGAGGTGGACATGTCCGGCAAGGCGAAGATAACCGTTCTTGTGATAACGATGCTCATCGCGCTTGCCGTGATCGTCTGGGCCATCGTTGCTTCCGTCACCGAGCTCTCGACGGTATGGTATTGGTAGGAAGCAGAAGCCGGTGCCGTTCAACTCATGCAGGCAGGAAAGGAGTACGTTCATGAAAACCAGCCATATGTCGTGGTTTCAGAGCAATCCCGTTTCTCGTCGTCTGGCGATGAAGCTCGTTGCTGGCGCTGGCGGCGCGGCGAGCGCCGTGGCCCTTGCCGGTTGCAGCGGCGGCGCATCCTCACAGGACGGCGCTTCCGAAAGCGCCGACTCCGCAAGCGGCTCGGCAGCCTCCGCGCAAAGTGCCCAGGACGCGCGAAACAACCTCGCGTGGTGGCAGGACACCATCGTGTACGAGGCATATCCCAAGAGCTTCCGCGACACCGAGGGCGGCGGTACCGGCACCTTGGCCGGCATCACGCAAAGCCTCGACTACCTCGCGAACCTCGGCGTCGGCGCCATCTGGCTCACGCCCGTCTACAAGTCGCCCATGAGGGACAACGGCTA
>CACXZL010000276.1 GCA_902772085.1 uncultured Coriobacteriaceae bacterium
GCTTTTCGATCAGCTCTTCCAGCTGCAGCATCAGTTTCGCGATCTCTCTGCTGGCAATTTTTGCGATCTTCATGTTCATAGCGGTGTTTGTCCGCCTGGATATGGAGTACTTCACCGAAGAGCTGGGAGCCGCGGGACTCCCCTTCGACGAGGGCTCCGAGCTGGTGTGCGAGGAGTTCGAGCTCGTGTACGTCAAACCGAGCCCCTAACGCGTCGTCGAGCATCGCCAGAAAACAGATGGGAGCGTCCCCTCCTTCGTGCGACGTCTTTACTTGCGTCGAGTGTCGCGTTGCGGCCTGACAAGAATTCTGCGCTTCTTTGGGCCGGGTTTCCGCGAGGATAGTCGCCGATAGGACTATGCTGTTATAGGCTTTACTGGCCGTAAGGCAAACGGCGACGGAGGAGTGGGATATGAAGGTGGTCAGGCGTGTTGCAAAGGTGTTGCTCTGCCTCGTGCTGGCAATCGTAGTTGCCGTGGGCGTCTACGTTGGCTATCTGATGGCAACGTACAGTCGCATACCCGATGCGGAGCCGGTCGAAATCCAGGGCAACGCCGCCGGTGGAGCGCTGCGCACGAATACCGCATACACTGCCTCCACGTACAACATCGGCTTCGGTGCCTACACGCCCGAGTTTTCGTTCTTTGCGGACGAGGGGATCATGGCAGACGGCACACGGACGGTGGGGGAGCATGGTGTGGCGACGAGCAAGGAAAGCGTCGTCGCCAGCACAGACGGCGTGGTCGCAACCATCTCAGGGCTCAATCCCGATTTCGCGCTCTTCCAAGAGGTGGACGTGGACTCTACGCGCAGCTACGGAGTGAATCAGAAGGCGGCTCTGGAGGAGGCCTTTGCAAACAAGTCCTCGGCGTATGCCGTCAACTTCCACTCCTCTTTCCTGGCGTATCCTGTGCCCGAGATGCACGGCCTCGTGAACGGCGGCATCCTCACGTTGGCCGACGCGCATGCCAGCTCCGCGACGCGCTGCAGCTACCCGGTGTCCGACGAGTTCCCCGACAAGTTCTTCGACTTGGACCGCTGCTTTCTGGTAGAGCGGTTCCCCGTGGAGAATGGCAAGGAGCTCGTTCTCATAAACAGCCACATGTCCGCCTACGACGAGGGCGGAATGATTCGTGCGCAGCAGCTTGAGATGCTCATTGGCTTGTTGGCGAGCGAGGCGGCGGCGGGGAACTACGTGATCGCTGGGGGTGACTGGAACCACGTCTTGTGTGGCAGCGAGAACTACTACGAGTCGAAGCAGAGAATGCCGGACTGGCTGGCTGTCTTCGACGAGTCCATGCTGCCCGAGAGCTTCAGTGTGGTGCGTGCGGAAAACATCGAGGACGTGGCGACCTGTCGCTGCGCCGACATACCTTACACGCCGGGCACGACCTACACGGCGACCATCGACGGCTTCTTCGTGTCGAGCAACGTGAAGGCAACCGCGCGAAACGTCGACACGGGGTTCGCCTACAGCGATCATACCCCCGTGCTGCTCACGTTCGAGCTTGTATGACGATCCCAGCGGGGCTCATATTGAATGCGCCTCGCAAAGATCCTTCTGGGACGGAACGTGTACACGGCGGGTAGATGCCGCGCCTAGAGCGTGCGCGACAGAGACCCTTCCGTGATGGAGAGGATGCTCCGCCGCGCGATTCGTGCCAGATTCGTACCAGCCGCAGAATACGACAGTCCCAAGCTTAGCGATTCTGCAGGTAGATGGGCCTAGCCTAAATCCTTGCCATTCGTCGCGATGACCTGGCGGTACCAGTCGAAGGAGTCCTTCTTCTCGCGATGCAGGTCGCCGTTGCCGTTGTTGTCCTTGTCTACGTAGATGAAGCCGTAGCGCTTCTTCATCTCGCCGGTGGAGGCGGAAACAAGGTCGATGCAGCCCCACATGGTGTAGCCCATGAGGTCCACGCCGTCCTGGATGGCCTTGCCCATCTCGACGATGTGGTCACGCATGTAGTCGATACGATAACTGTCGTGGATCTTGCCGTCCTCTCCGCGCTCGTCGTTTGCGCCGAGGCCGTTCTCCACGATCATGAGCGGCACCTGATAGCGGTCGTAGACCTCCTCGAGATACCAGCGCAGGCCAGCGGGGTCGATGGGCCAGCCCCAGTCGCTCGCCTTGATGTAGGGGTTGCCCGCGCCGCCGAAGATGTTTCCACCAGAGGCCTCGCCGGTGTCTTCGGTCGCGGCGGTGGCGCTCATGTAGTAGGAGAAGCTGTAGAAGTCCACCGTGCCAGCCTTCAGCACCTCGGCGTCACGAGCGGCGAGCTCCTTCATGCGCGCGACGTCCACGCCGTCGCGCTCCCAGATTTGGTGCTCGGCCCACACGGGGTAGGCGCCGCGTACCTGTACGTCTCCACAGTAGAAGTTATTTTCGCGCATTACCTCGGTGGCGAGCTGCACGTCGGCGGGCTTGCAGGTGCGTGGATAGGTTGCGTTGCCGGCAATCATGCAGCCGACCTTGTTTGCCGAGTCGATCTCGTGGGCGAGCTTCACGGCCTTCGCGCTGGCGACGAACTGGTTGTGCAGGCCCTCGAAGCGGCGCTGCGGATCGTCCCAATCGGCGCCGGTGAAGGTCATCGCCCAGTCGTCGGCGGGCAGGATGCCCAGGCCCATGACGTTGCCGAAGGCGCCCATCATGGCGCAGTTGATTTCGTTGAACGTGAGCCAGTACTTCACAAGGCCCTTGTACTCGGTGAAGAGCAGTTCGCAGAAGCGTACCCAGAGGTCGATGACCTTGGGGTTGTCCCAGCCGCCGTATTTGTGGCTGAGTGCCAGTGGGAACTCGTAGTGTGAGATGGTCACGAGCGGCTCGATGCCGTTCTTCTTGCAGCGTTCGAAGACGTTGCGGTAGAAGTCGATGCCAGCCTGGCAGGGCTTCTCGTCGTCTCCGTTGGGGAAGATACGGCTCCACTGCGTGGAGAGGCGGAAGCACTTGAAGCCCATCTCGCCGAAGAGATCGATGTCCTCCTCGTAGTGATGGTAGAAGTCGATTGCCTCATGGGAGGGGTAGTATGCTTCCGGACGCACGCCTGCGGGTGTGATGAGGCGCGGTGTGTCTACCGTTCCGCCCATGATGACGTCGGGGACGCTGAGGCCTTTGCCGTCTGCGTCGTATCCGCCCTCGAACTGGTTGGCCGCCGTCGCGCCGCCCCAGAGGAAGCCCTCGGGAAACTTGTAGTCTGACATGTGCTGCTCCTTCCTTCGCGCTTGTTTCGTGCTATCTCAAGCACCTCTTCTACTGTAACTGTTTATATACTAAATAGAGAATAATATCCGTAAGGTACACAAGAGGGTCACTACTTGTGTACCTTAATGTGCGAGTGAGCCCATAGGATCCCAGGGGGCAAGCTCGGTGGGCTTCTCGGTCTCTAGGGTGTGGCAGACGTACGTCAAAGCTTGCGGGTGGCTTACCCAGGCAGGTGGTAAGCAGGCCTGCACTTTGCCTATCACCGGTTCGTTCATGCTGTCCTCCTTGTGTGTTTGTCTTCCAGACAAGAATGTAGCCACTACACTATATATAATCTCTTGAGGACTCAGTCGGATGAGTCTGTGAATATAAAAATCGAAGGTAGAGGTGCACATGATCTCTGTTGAACAGACGAGTTGGCAAACAATATATGAGTGCCTTTCTCGCGCGGGCGTTACGCAGCCTTTGGAACAGACTGAGGTATGGG
>CACXZL010000277.1 GCA_902772085.1 uncultured Coriobacteriaceae bacterium
GTCTATGCGTCGCGCGACGCCTATTGGGAGGACCTGAACGCCATCGGCGAGCTGGTGCGCTCCCAGATTGGCTACGTCCCCTGCTTTATCCGCTTCCCGGGTGGCTCGTCCAACACCGTCTCGGCTAACTACACGCTGGGCATCATGACGCAGCTCACACAAGAGGTGCTCGATGCGGGGTACCAGTACTACGACTGGGACGCCAGCTGTGGCGACGGCGCCGAGCACACGGCCGACGAGCTGGTGGACGCCACCATTGCCGACACCTCCTATGGCTACACGAGCATCGTGTTTCTGGCTCACGACGGTGCCGAGAAGCAGACCACGGTGGAGGCACTGCCGCGTATCATCGAGTACTTCCAGGAGCAGGGCTACACCTTCGCGCCGCTGGACCGCAACACCTGTGCCCCGCACCACGGGCTGGGCAACTAGGTACGGCGCCCCACGTGGCCGAGTGTGACGCGCGGGCAGCCAAGCATGCGGGCTCCGGTAGGGTATAGTGAGCAGATGCGGGGCAAGGTGCCATCGACGGGCATGCAAGAGAGGTGAACGACATGCAGGACAATGCAATGGTCGCCGGACAACAGGGTACGATACTCTCGCACATCGCCCAGTCGCTGGCACACCACTTCGCCTCGATCTACTACATAGACACCATCGACGACTCCTACGTGGAGTTTGCGGCCTCCGACGTATACAAGGAGCTCAACATCGCGCCCGAGGGCACCGACTTCTTCGCAGAGACCCGGCGCAACAACATGCGGCTGGTGCACCCCGATGACATCGACCTTCTGGCGGACGTGTGCGACAAGGAGGCGCTGCTCGAGCGCACCGCGGGCGGGCAGACCTATACGGTTACCTATCGCCTGCTCATGGAGGATGGCCCCACCTACACGCGGCTCTCGGCGATGATGGCCGACGACGGCCGGCACATTATCATCGGAGTGACCGATGTGGACGAGCAGGTGCGCCGCGAGCTTGCCGTGCGTGCGGCCGAGGAGCGCCACGTCACCTACTCGCACATTGCCCAGACGCTGGCCAAACGCTATGCGGCCATCTATTACGTGGATGCGCAGACCAGTGCCTACGTCGAGTTCTCCTCCTCGGGCACCTTCAGGGAGCTAGGCTTGCCCTCCTCCGGCGCAGACTTCTTCGCCGCGGCAGACGAGGCCTTCTCGCGCATGGTCCATCCCGACGACGTGGCGGTGGCCTCTGACCTTCTGGACGCCAGGCGCCTGGTTGAGAGGCTCAGCCACGCGAAGCCCACGGTTGCCACCTTCCGCCTGATGCTACCCGCAGGTGACGTGTGGGCAAGCATGCGCGTGATGTGGGCCGACGACCGGCGCCACCTCATCGTGGGCCTGTCGGACGTGGACGACCAGGTGAAGGCCGAGCGCGCGGCGCACGAGGCCGAGGAGCGCGGCAAGGTCTACGGCCACATTGCCAAGTCACTTGCCAACCGCTACGCCACCATTTATTTCGTGGACATCTACACCAAGCACTACATCGAGTTCTCGTCGTCCGACACCTACAAGAACCTGCAGGTGGAGCCTTCGGGTGACGACTTCTTCGAGATCTCGCGCGTCAACGTGCGCAGAGTCATCCACCCCGACGACCTCGACCAGGTCTTGGCCGTGCTCGACCGCGACCGCATGACCGACATCATCAACCGCGACGGGCACCTGTCCATAACCTACCGCCTGATGCTTGACGGCAAGCCGGTCTATACCAACATGAATGCGGTCTGGGCCGACGATCGTCGTCATGTGATCATTGGTGTCTCGGACGTGGACGCCGAGATGAAGCGCGAGATGGAGCAGCGCGAGGCGGAGGAGCGCACGCGCATCTACGGCTACATCGCCCAGTCGCTCGCCCATCAGTACGCAACCATCTACTACGTGGACGTCTACACCGAAAACTACCTCGAGTTCACCTCCTCGGACGTCTATCGCAAGCTTGACGTGCCCGAGTCTGGAGCGAGCTTCTTTGACGAGGCGCGCCGCAATGCCGAGCGTGTCATCCACCCCGACGACCTTGCCGAGGTGGTGGAGCTGATGGACCGCGAGCGCATGACGCGCGCGATCAATGCACACGGGTCGGTGTCGCTGACCTACCGGCTGCTGCTGGGCGATGGTTACGTCTACACCAACCTCCGTGCGGTATGGGCCGATGACATGCGCCACCTTATCGTGGGTGTCTCGGACGTGGATGCGGCCGTCCGCAAGGAGCAGGCGCATCGCGAGGTTGAGGAGCGCAGCATCACCTACGCGCACATCGCGCAGTCGCTGGCCAACCGCTACGACTCCATCCTGTACGTGGACGCGCAGACCAACGCCTACACCGAGTACTCGTCAACCGAGGAGTACAAGCGCCTGGGGGCGCAGACCGAGGGCGACGACTTCTTTGCCGATACGGCCGAGAACGTGCGCCGGCTGGTGTTCCGCGAGGACATGGACTTTGCCCTCAATGCCGTGGAGATGGGCAACATGCTGCGCGAGCTGGAGCTTGCGTGACAGTTCTCGGTGAACTACCGCCTGATGATGCGCGGCAAGCCCACCTACATCAACCTACGCGCGATGTGGGCAGATGACAAGCGCCACCTCATCGTGGGCGTCTCGAACGTGGACGCCGAGCTGCGCCGCGAATACGAGCATGCGCGCAACCTGCAGCAGGCACACGAGCAGGCCATGCGCGACGCGCTCACCGGCGTGCGCAACAAGAACGGCTACCAGGAGTTTGAGAAGCAGCTGCAGGTGGCCCTAGACGCTGGCCGTCAGCAGCCCTTTGCCATTGTGGTGTGTGACGTGAACGGACTCAAGGAGGTCAACGACACACAAGGCCACAAGGCAGGCGACGAGTACATTTGTGCAGCTTGTGCACTCATCTGCGACATATATGCGCACTCTCCGGTCTTCCGCATTGGCGGCGACGAGTTTGTGGCCATCCTGCGCGGGAAGGACTTCGAGAAGCGTGACGCGCTGCTCGAGGCCATCCGCAGCGAGGTCCGGCGCAACCAGATCACCTCGGGCGTGGTGATTGCATCGGGCATGTCGGACTACCGCGAGGGCGTGGACCGCAAGGTCGCCGACGTGTTCGCGCGCGCCGACGAGCTCATGTACGAAAACAAGCGGACTCTCAAGGGAATAGGCGATTAGGCGCATGACAGACGAGGCGATACGTGCGGCGAAGTGTTATGCCCAGGCATTTTTCGCCCATGAGGCATCGGGACATGACGCGCATCACACCATGCGGGTCTACCGTACCGCGCGGCGCATTGCCGAACGGGAGGGCGCCGACGAGGCCACGGTTGCGCTGGCGGCCCTCTTGCACGATGTGGACGACGCGAAACTCTCGCCGCAGACGGCGGAGACCTTAGGCAACGCACGGGCTTTCCTGGCGGGGCAGGGCATCTGCGGGCAGGAGGCGGAGGCGGTGCTGACGGCCATTCGCGAGGTGTCGTTCTCGAAGAACGGCGCGACGCCACCCTCCACGCTGGAGGCGGCCTGCGTGCGCGACGCCGACCGGCTGGACGCGCTGGGAGCCATTGGCATCGCGCGCACCTTTGCCTTCGGTGGCTCGCGGGGGCGCATGCTGCACGACCCCACGGGTGCCGATGCCGGCAGCAGCACCCAGCACTTCTACGACAAGCTCTTCAAGCTCAAGGACATGATGTGCACGGAGGCGGGC
>CACXZL010000278.1 GCA_902772085.1 uncultured Coriobacteriaceae bacterium
GGATATACAAACCGCTCGCACATGTTGTAGAGGCGGGGAAGATCTTCGCTCTCTACAAACCCCGTGAGGTGAATGCGCGACAGCAGGTGATGGGGGACATCAGAGAGAAGGTCGTCGGTTTTCCAACCTTTGCGTCCCGCAAGTACAAGATCCGCTACATCTTCATCGTTCTCGACTGCCATTGTCCAAGCCTGTATGAGAAAGGGAAGATTCTTTCGCGGCTCGAGCGTACAAAGAGACAAAATGAATCTCTGCGGCAAGCCGTATCGATGCAGTATCTCATCTCTTTCGGTGCGGTCCAGAAGTTCGCGTCCCCGGAGAAACGAGGAATCGATGCCGTCATAAGCTACATGAATCTGCTCGACAGGCATGCCTGTGACTGCCGAGATTCGAGATCTCGAGAATTCCGAGACGGTAACCAACAAGCTGTTCTTTGCGGCATGACGTGTGACTGCGCGCCAATACATCATCGATTTCTTCGTAAAGGTGTGCGGACAGTCCCAGAAGGAAACGTCATGTATCACGTTTACGCAATGCGGATTCTTGAAAGCGAGCGGCTGGGGGAATGCGGGAAGTATATAGGCATCAGCCCTGGCCTGCCCCAATGCACGAGCCACATCGAGTTGGGATACGGCTAGTTTGTTTTTTCGCTTCGGTTTAAATACTATGGGCGTCACATGGGGCGATTCCGACACCTCTCGCAGCTCAGAGAAGACCTCGCCTTGAAACAAATACAATAGTTGATGTTTTTTGTTTACTCTCACAAGAGCTTCGGCTATGTGATGTGCATACTGCTCAATGCCAGAGTAGTTTCCAGCCAGTGAGGTGAGGTCAAGCAAGATGCGCATGGACTCGACTCCGCTTGTATCGATGATATATTCCGAGGATTCTCCAGCTGTCAATGAAATAGCGCTTAAACAACCTTCGAGGCTCCTGTAAAAACCGGAACAGCCATTCGAGGCCCGCGTTTTGCATCCACACCGGTGCGCGACTCACGTTTCCAGAGGCGAAGTCTACTGCGGCGCCTACACTGAGCGTAAACGGGACGTTGAAATCTGCGAGGTGCGGATGAAGAATCTTTTCGGACTTAGGCGTTCCGAGACAGATAAAGAGGATGTCTGGGCTCGCCTCACGTACCTTTGCCGCGACGTCTTCAATGCCGTTGGGTGTTTTTTCGAAACCAAAAGGAGGGGAGAATGTGCCCCCTATCACCAAGTTGGGAAACCTTTGCTTGAGGTTTTGCGCTGCTTGCTCAGGGACGCCTTCTTTGCCGCCTAGGAAGTAGCATTTCCATCCTTCCTGAGCGGCCACCTCGCAGATGCGAGGCATCAGATCTGATCCAGACAGCTTCTCCTTTACGGGTATTCCATTCTTTATTGCGAGGCGCATGAGAGGCTCGCTGTCCATCAAGGCAAGGTCGGCCGCAGCGTATGCTGCGCGAAATGCCACGTCATCCTCCAAGCGTATGGCGATGTCGGTATTGAGCGAAACCATGAAACCAAGGACACGGTTCGACACATGCTCACGGATTACCGCGACTACCTCATTGAAGTCGAGGTTGTCTATATAGCAGTTGAGAAACGGGGTGCGGTGGGTGTCGATCATGCCAACTCACCTGCAACTGCCGCAATGTCGTGACTTGTCATAATGTGGCAAAGTTCTTTACAGCTTGTCTGCTTTGGGTTCCAACCAAGTTTTGTGACCGCTTTTGTGGGGTCACCCAGAAGATTGACCACGTCAGTGGGCCTGTAGAACGCAGGGTTTACGCGCACTACAGTGTTGCCGGTCTTTCGGTCTACTCCTATCTCATGCAGGCCTTCGCCATCCCACTCCAAATCGATGCCGGCATAGGCAAATGCCCATGTGGTAAATTCTCGTACGCTGTGCTGCTCTCCAGTGGCAACTACGTAATCGTCGGCAACGCTCTGCTGGAGCATGCGCCACATGCACTCAACGTAGTCCTTCGCATAGCCCCAATCGCGCAACGACGAGAGGTTGCCAAGCTCAAGTACGTCTTGGTTCCCTTGAGATATGCGCGCTGCGGCTAGCGTGATTTTGCGGGTGACGAAGTCTTCCCCACGTCTCTCAGATTCATGGTTGAAGAGGATGCCGTTGCAGGCAAAGAGGCCATAAGCTGCACGGTACTGTAGAATTGCCCAGTATGCGTACTGCTTTGCTATGGCGTAGGGGGAACGGGGGCAGAACGGAGTTTGTTCGTTCTGGGGTGACTCGGCTACCTTGCCAAACAGCTCGGATGTAGATGCCTGATAGAACTTGCAGGTATCGATAAGCCCACAGATGCGCAACGCTTCTAAAAGGCGTATGACTCCCATGCCATCAACATCGTTGGTATACTCGGGTTCCTGAAATGAAACGGCCACATGACTTTGCGCGGCAAGATTATAGAGCTCATCCGGACGTACGTCTTGAACAATGCGCATAAGCGAACTTGCATCACATAAATCACCGTTATGGAGATGGACGCCGCCCTGCCTGATCAAGTGGTCAATGTGTCTCGTATTGTGGGTGGAGGATCTTCGGACGATGCCGTGAACCTCATAGCCCTTATCCAAAAGAAGCTCTGCGAGGAAGCTGCCGTCTTGTCCTGTGATGCCAGTGATCAAAGCGCGCATGAGCACTTCCTTTCAACCATGAGCTTTGAGGCAAAATGACTGCAAGTTGAAAGCCTATATGTACGAGATGAGAAGTATATATGCGCGCTCAATCGGACTCGCCTTCTAGAAGAGGATGGTGACACACAATCCCTCAACGGATATGACCTCATGCACACTTGTGGCGCTTTACAAGTGTTTTTAAAGAGGTATCTATTATAGGCGGTTCCAGAATATTATCAACAAAAAGGCGTTTATAATGGATGGCCATGTTGTGAGGAGCTGCGCAGAACGTTGACGGGCTTCAAGTATATCGGTGAACAGATAGTGCGAGGGGGCAGACCGAGAAACGGGCACAGAGCCTGCTGAAGACGCTTTGCGAAGGAGTTGAAGCGCTTTTGGGAGACGAATGTCCAAGTCAATAAACGAAACGCGCAGAAGTGAAGAAAGATAGGGTGAAGTGTCGATGGATGCCGTCGCAACGATTAAGAAGGCAAAGACTGCGCTGCAGAAGAATTCCGTTATAGCGCGACCTTATATGTGGGTAAAAGAGCAGAAGGAAACTGCCGCGTTGAAAAACAACCTGCACGGGAAGTATTCCTTTGACGATGCGGCTAGCGGAAGTGATGTGGCGTGTGTAGTCTTGGCGGGATACAAGCCGTATCTATATCCCTACGTGTTTCCGCGGCTCTTGAGGTTCTTACCTCATGGTATAGACGTATGTATCGTGACGGCCGGCAAACACGTAGAGGAGCTGCGGAGGCTGTGCTTGGAAAATGGTTGGTCGTATATAAGTACACAGGATAACAACGTCGCGTTGGCGCAAAACATCGACATCAACTGCTTGCCCCATGCGAAACGTTTTTTTAAGCTAGACGAAGATATCTTCGTGACCGACGGGTTCTTCGAGCGGATGCTCGCCGCTCGAGAGCATGCGCTTATGGGCGATTATAAGCCTGGAATAATTGCTCCGATTCTCCCGATAAACGGCTACGGACATATGCGTGTGCTTGAACGCTACGGATTGGTGGAAGAGTACACCAAGAGGTTCGAAAAGCCTCACATAGCTGCA
>CACXZL010000279.1 GCA_902772085.1 uncultured Coriobacteriaceae bacterium
CCGGCAGGCGCTCATGCGCATCGCCGCGCGCAGCGCCGAATGGAACTACCTGTTCGGGGCCATCCTGCTGCGGCAGGGCGAATACGAAAAGGCCGTGCTGTATTTCGGCATCGCGGCCCGCCAGAAGCCCCACAACCAGCTGTCTCACCACACACTCCCCCGCCGCAACGATTCGTGCACCCCACAGTACCACATGCCCACGTGATCACGGCGTTCATGCACTTGAAACGTTTCCTTGCTATTGTCGACATAAAGAGATACGTCGCCTGCTATCTATCCTTGGAGCTTACTTATGGTTGATTACACCGTTGAACCACAGGATGTCGAAAGATACCTCACAATCAACGAGCGCCCCCATGAAACCGTATGGTGGGTTTTCGTCGGTTGGTGGTTCAGGCCAATGAAGAACCTCGTCGCCCGCGTGCGCGCGAAGCTCGGCGGTTATGCGGGTGTGCGCATAAGGCGCTATTATCGCACGAAATAGCGCGCCTTCGGCAGCGCGCCAGGCAACGCGTGTCAGAGGGACGGATGCAATGTCACGTTTTGCCGCATGGCGAGATTGCTTCGCACGCCCTCGTTTCGCCGGTCGCCATCTCAGCGACACCGTGCGAAATCGCTTCGAACACCCTCGTTTGTTTAGATTGAAATGTTGCCATTAGCAACATTGGAGAGAGCGTGATTCTACCAACCCGTCACTAGTCTCGCACGCTTCTTTGCCCTATCCTCACTATGTAAACACCTTTAACACAAGGTATTGTTGCTTATAGCAACATTCACGAAGGAGGAACAATGGCACAGCAGCTTTCACTGCCACTTCTCGCAAGCATGGTATCCTCGCGCCGCAAAGACAAGGGCATCACGCAGGTGCAACTTGCCGAAGCCACGGGCATCAATCGTTCGATCCTCTCCCGTCTGGAGTCTGCCGACTATACGCCCAGCGTGGACCAGCTGCTCGCACTCGCCGACGTGCTTGGCTTCGAGCTCGCAGACGTGCTCACCACGCACGAGGCCGAGGCGGAGACGCCGCTGCCCCGTCGCAAGATCGCCGTGGCGGGCACGGGCTACGTGGGCCTCTCACTCGCCGTGCTCCTCGCTCAGCACAACGACGTGACCGCGGTCGACATCGTACCCGAGAAAGTGGAGAAACTCAACGCCTACATCTCCCCCATCCAAGACGACTACATCGAGCGTTATCTCGCCGAGGCGAAGGCCGGCAAGCGCGAACTCTCGCTCACGGCCACGACCGACGGCGCCGCCGCCTACGCCGACGCCGACTTCGTGGTAGTCGCCGCGCCGACCAACTACGACTCGCACCGCAACTTCTTCGACACGAGCGCCGTAGAGTCGGTGATCGAGCTCGTGCTCAACACCACGCGCGAGCGCGAGCACAAGCCCACCATCGTGATCAAGTCCACCGTGCCCGTGGGCTACACCGCATACGTCCGTCACGAGTTCTGGGCAGACAACATCATCTTCTCGCCCGAGTTCCTGCGCGAGAGCAAGGCCCTCTACGACAACCTCTATCCCAGCCGCATCATCGTGGGCTGCGACGACTCCACGCGCGAGACCGCAAGGGAGTTCGCCGCGCTGCTTCGCCAGGGCGCTATCAAGCCGCAGGTGGAGACGCTGACGATGGGCTTCACCGAGGCCGAAGCCACGAAGCTCTTCGTAAACACCTACCTCGCCCTACGTGTCAGCTACTTCAACGAGCTCGACACCTACGCCGAGATGAAGAGCCTCTCCACGGCAGACATCATCCACGGCGTGTGCCTCGACCCGCGCGTCGGCGACTTCTACAACAACCCCTCCTTTGGCTACGGCGGTTATTGTTTACCCAAGGACACCAAGCAGCTGCTCGCGAACTACGCCGACGTGCCGGAAAACCTCATCGAGGCCATCGTGGAGTCAAACCGCACGCGCAAGGACTTCATCGCCGACCGCGTGCTCGAGATGGCCGGCGCCTACGGAAACAACGAGCAATGGTCCACGTCGCGCGAAGAAGCGCAAGGCCAGACGGTAGTCGGCGTGTACCGCCTCACGATGAAGTCGAACTCCGACAACTTTCGCCAGAGCTCCATCCAAGGCGTCATGAAGCGCATCAAGGCCAAGGGCGCGCAGGTGGTCGTGTACGAGCCCACGCTCGAGGACGGCACGCGCTTCTTTGGCAGCCTCGTCGTGAACGACCTCGACCGCTTCAAGGAGATGTGCGGCTGCATCATCGCAAACCGCATGGACCCGGACCTTGACGACGTGGCACAAAAGGTCTACACCCGCGACCTCTTCAGAAGGGACTAACATGGCTGGTACCGTTCATGGCGCAAAGCCGTCGGGTTCGACAGCCATCGCAAACGGCTCGCAGGCAAAGACGCCCGTCGACCTCGACGGAAAGACTATCCTCGTCACCGGATCTCCCGGCTTCATCGGCGCGAACCTCGTGCTGCGCCTCCTGCGCGACATGAGCTCCGGCACCGTGATCTCGCTGGACAACATGAACGACTACTACGATCCCGCGCTCAAGGAGCACCGCCTCGCGCTTATCGAGCAGGCCGCAGCCAGAAGCACCGTGCACCACGTCTTCGTACGCGGTTCGATTGCGGACGGGCAGCTCGTAGAGGAGGTCTTCGAGACGTATCGGCCAACCGTGGTGGTGAACCTCGCCGCACAGGCAGGCGTCCGCTACTCCATCGACCACCCCGACGTCTACATGGAATCCAACGTCATGGGCTTCTACCACATCCTCGAGGCATGCCGACGCCATCGGGTAGAGCACCTTGTCTACGCATCGAGCTCGTCCGTCTACGGCGGAAACAAGAAGGTCCCCTTCAGCACGGACGACAAGGTCGACAACCCCGTTTCGCTGTACGCGGCGACAAAAAAGTCGAACGAGCTGATGGCGCACGCCTACTCAAAGCTCTACAATATTCCGTCTACGGGTCTGCGCTTCTTCACTGTTTACGGACCCGCGGGACGTCCCGACATGGCGTACTTCGGCTTTACGAACAAGCTCGTAGGGGGAGAGACGATCAAGATTTTCAACTTCGGCAACTGCAAGCGTGACTTCACCTATGTCGACGATATCGTCGAGGGTGTCGTCAGGGTCATGCGCGGCGCGCCGGAGAAGAAGGACGGAGAGGACGGACTTCCGCTTCCGCCGTACGCCGTATATAATATAGGAAACCATCAGCCCGAAAATCTGCTTGACTTTGTAGATGTTTTGCAGGAGGAGCTGGTGCGCGCGGGCGTACTTCCGGAGGATTACGATTTTGACGCGCACAAGGAGCTTGTGCCCATGCAGCCCGGCGATGTGCCCGTCACTTATGCCGATACTGACGCTCTCCGCAGGGATTTCGGCTTTCAGCCGTCTACTCCGCTGCGCGAGGGTCTGAGGAGATTCGCCGAGTGGTACAAGGATTTTTATTGTTAAGAGAGGTGCGGTACAATGGATAGGAAATATACGATCGCTGTTGCCGGAACCGGCTATGTGGGGCTGTCTATCGCGACATTGCTTTCACAGCATCACAAGGTTTTCGCGGTGGATATTATCCCTGAGAAGGTCGAGCTGATAAATCAAAAGAAATCGCCGATCCAGGATGAGTATATCGAAAAATACCTTGCGGAAAAGGAGCTTGATCTTACAGCTACCCTCGACGCTGAAACGGCGTATAAAAACGCCGATTT
>CACXZL010000280.1 GCA_902772085.1 uncultured Coriobacteriaceae bacterium
CCTACGAACTTCACGGCATTCAGCAGGCCGGCTGCTGCCACTATGGCGGTGCCGTGCTGGTCGTCGTGGAAGACGGGGATGTCGCAGATCTCCTTGAGGCGACGCTCGATCTCAAAGCAACGTGGGGCGGCGATGTCTTCTAGATTGATGCCGCCAAAGCTCTTGGAGATGAGGTAGATGGTGCGTACGGCCTCGTCCACGTCGTGCGTGTCGATGCATAGGGGGAAGGCATCTACGTCGCCAAACTCCTTGAAGAGTAGGCACTTGCCTTCCATGACGGGCATGCCGGCGGCGGGGCCGATGTCGCCCAGGCCCAGTACGGCGGTGCCGTCGGTGATGACGGCGACCAGGTTGCCGCGACGCGTGAGCTCCCAAGACTTCTGATAGTCAGCCTGGATGGCGCGACAGGGCTCGGCGACGCCGGGGGTGTAAAGAACTGAAAGGTCGTCGGCAGTCTCCGCCTTTGCGCGACTTATGACCTCGATTTTTCCATGCAGTTTCTCGTGCAGCGCAAGACTGCGTGCGTTCTTGTCTTGTGTAGTGTCACTCATGGTAGGCAACTCCTTTTGCAGCTGATGTTCGGATGGGTCATCCGAACAAAAAAGTGTACCCCTTTTGCCCGCGTCATGCATCGAGAACGCCCCAGACAAGGGGACAGGTCACTTGTCTGACTATTCACGGGCTCTCCACCAGCTTCCGACGCTTTTTCGTTTGGCGAGGGAGACTTCTGCCGAAATCTCGTTTGGCGAGGAGGGCTCTGTCGGTTTTCCGTTTGGCGAGGGAGAATCTGTCGGTTTTGCGTTTGGCGAGCCTCGCAAAACGAGATTCCGACAGATAACAGACCCGGCGCTCTGGCGATTCCGTGAACTGTGACGTCAGGTTCTTCTCCGGGTCATGCCACTTTTCGCTACCCGCATTCCCGTACCGGGGACTGTGGACAAAAGCTTGGATGAGATTCGATGCGAGGGGAGCCCGAGAGATGTTGGAATGGCAACCCTATTCGGGACTTTTTTTTCAGAGACTCAGCCCCGCCAGCCTGAACTCCACGGGACTCATGTAGTTCAGCTTCGAGTGGAGCCTGTCGTTGTCGTGCCGCCACACGTACTCGCTCGGCCTCGCCTGGAGCTCGCGGAGGCTGGCGAACTCCTCTCCCCAGACGAGCTCGGCCTCGGGCGGCTTGTTCGCGGGCTCGTCCACGGCGTCGCCGGAGGGGCAGCCCTTCTTCGAGAGCGACCTGGCTGTCCCGAACACCTCAAGCATCTCGTCGATCGCGGCGTCGCCGGACTCCGACCCGCGGTCCGAGCTAAGCCGAATTCGGCATAGTCGCTATGTATCTTGGGATGGTCGTTCTCGCCGAGCCACTCGCATGCGCCAAGCAGCGACGAGTTGGCCATCTCGGCATCCGGCGAGGCGGGGATCGACCAGCCCGGCGGCATGCCGTCGAAGCAGTCCACCACGGGCGACAGGCACGCCTTGCCGGCGGGCATGCGAAACTCGGTCACGTCTGTGATCCACGGCTCGTTGGGCCTGCCCGCGCGGAAGTGGTGTCTTCACCGCTCGTCGCGAAGCAGATTGGGCGGCGCCTCGGAGATCTCGCCCTCGTAGGAGCCGTGCCCGCGCTTCTTCTTGGCGGCTCTCGCAACAAGGTTCTCCTCTTCCATGATGCTGCGCACGGTCCACTCGCCGATGCGGCCGTCGTCCTCGGACGCGGCGTTGACCTGCGCGCATGCGCGCCAGTGGCCGTAGGTGCCGCCGCTTGCCTCGAACGCCCCGGCCACGGCCCTCCTGGCCGCTGCGCGCCCCTCGGTCTCGCCTATGGCCTGGGCGTTCCTCGCGTACCCGTGGCTGCTCTTGGCCATGCCGACAATTGGCAGGATCTCGCAGAGCCTGTACTTGGGCCTCAGCGCCGTCGCCATCGCCGCCTTCTCCGCATTGGCCAGGCGGTCTGGGTCGGCGCCCGGGTCTTTTTTTACTATCTCTAGGGTCGCCTGGCGTACCTCGAGCCCCGGCAGCGTCCTTCTGAGCCGCGGCTTCGCCTCGCGCAGCATGTCCCGCGGGGCCTCGACGTCGCCGGGCAGGCCGTCGAACTCCCTGCCCGCGGGCTCTCCCTTTCTCTCGGGCTCCCCGCCATTGTCGCCGATCGTCTCCCTGCGCCAAGCGTGGGGCGCCGTCCTCGACTCCAGTTCGGCCACGACCCGCACCCTCTTCTCGATGGGGGGCCGGGCCCCTCTTGGGTCTCGGCCCGCGAAGCTTCCGTCTGCCGGGCGCCAGCTCGTCAATCCACTCGCCAAGCGTCTGCCTGCTCTTTGGGTAGCCAAGGGCCCTCATCGTCCTGGAGAGGCTCCTGCCATGCTCGAGGTAGCAATCGACTGCGTTGCCCATCTGTTCGTCGGCGTGCTTCGACTGGCACGTGCCCTTTCCCTTCGGCATCTCCCCGGTTGACTCGTACTCCCTCCACCACAACCTGAGCGTCGCCCTGCTGGGATAGCCGAGCTCGGCTACCGTGTCGGCATAACTGTGATCGTACCTTATGAAGGTCTCTATCGCGGCCCTTCTCTGCTCTTCGCTGAACATGCGGCACTCCTCCTGTCCCTATTTGGTCCAGGATTCCCACCGCAGTCCCAAGTGGCTCAAAAACACTTGACAAAACACAATAATCGACCGGCACGGCCGCTACGTAGTGGGCTGGAGGCCGCGCGACACGCTCGACGCCGACGAGTGCGTCATCTGCATGGAGCGCGCGTTCGAGGAGAGCGGGACCCCGTCCATCCGCGACGGCGACCAGGGGCCGACCTACACCGTACAGGCATATATGGACTGCCTGGCCAGGAACAACGTCCGCCAGAGCATGGACGGCGTCAAGCGCCGGGCCGACAACGTCTTGATGGAGAGGCGGTTCCGCGACCTGAAGCACAACCGCGCCTGCCAGACCGAATACGAGAACAAGCGCGAGCTGAGGCATGTCATCGCGAGCTACGTGGAGAGGTACGATTTCAGGAGGCTGCACTCGTCGCTCGACTACTCGACGCCTGCGGAGCGGCACTTCAGCGGAATCAACGAGGCGAACGCACTTGTTGGGAAGATGACGAAGTGGGCGGCGTGACGGAGATTGGATTGCCAAGAGTCGCCTAACGAGGCTATATGGTCTCTCTATGAATTCCGAATCTTCTGTCCAAAGAAACCTGCCACTTTAGTGTGATATCTTATATATGCGGCATGCGCGCAGACCGCCGCCGCAACAGGCACAGGGGACCGAACAGAAGGAGGTATTTGTATGGCGAGAAACAGCGGAGGAGGTCCCGGCGGCGGGACCGCGCGCCTCGCGGCGGCCCTCGCGGGCGTCGCAATCGCGGCGTGCCTAGCGCCCGCGCCAGGGCTGGCGCAGGCTCTCGGGGGGCATGGATCGCCAGATTCCGCGACGCCCTTGGAGGTCGTAGGCGGCGGTAGCAGCACCTTGGAGGTGGCGGAAGACGCTGCCCCGGAGGTCGCGGTGGAGGGCTCCGTGGTCGCGACGGCCCAGGAGACCGCCACGGGCTCGATTGGTGCAGCTTCGTACACGTACGATGGAGACGACAAAGTGCTGTCCGTGTCCGGAGGCACATTCACCAAGGCCGAGTGGGACGATGCAATCGGATCAATAAAAGACAGTGTCGAACACATCGTATTCACGGAC
>CACXZL010000281.1 GCA_902772085.1 uncultured Coriobacteriaceae bacterium
GACCTCTCATGCCTCGACCCTCCCCTGCGTCGTGGCCATTGGGTCTTGAGGTGTATGACCATCCGACAAGAGCGCATCAAACAAACGACGCACACCGGCGTAGCCGTACGGCTGGACGTCCTCGTTCCACTGCAGACACATCGCATCCGGATGGTACCAGCCCGCATCCTTGCCCAACGCAACGTCCACAGGACATGTACGTGCGTCATAGTAGAGCATCGTGGGCTCCATGTTTGAATAAATGCGCGTCTCAGGGCTCACCTCTGCAAGCCGCCGCAAAAACACGAAGTTCTCCGCCTGCAGCGTACCAAACACCTCACGCACCTCGAACCCATACCGCACGAGCGCAAGCGCGAGCTCGAACGGGTCAGCGTTCAGGCACTCCCCCACCGCAAAGCTTGCCCGCGGCTCAGCGGCGCGGAAGGCGTCCACGGCGGCCCGGGCCGCCTCGTAATCCGGCCCATCGTCAAACTCCACGCCAAGCACCTTGCCCAAGGCCTGGTACTGGCTGCGGATGCGATCGAGCTGATACAGCCTCGTAAGCTCGATAGAGGGGATGCTCAGGCGTTCCTGCAAGTCACCGGCGGCGAAGCGCGCCTCGGGATGCAGCACGAGATTGAAGTTCGCCTCTGCCATGCGCTGGAACTCATCGAAGTCGGCACAGCGAGAGACCTCCCGGACCTCCTTCACGCCGATGCCACGTAGGTAGCCGTACAGCTCGCAATCGTCCACCAGAGGTGCAAAGAACCCCAGCACGTTCACCGACGTCGCACGCTTCTTGCGCGGTTCGAGCAACGAATAAAGGCTCTGACGCACGTGCACCATCGGCGGCCTACGCCCCTCGCGCGTGAGTGCGTACATGTAGCACGGCCGCACCGGAAGCCCCACGCGCTCCTCGGCACGGCGGCATACGCGCTCCATGTCCGTCCCCAGAAGCGCGTCCACGCAGGTGATGCAGATCATCACGAGCGATGGACGGATGGGCAGGCACCCCACGACCTCCTCCACCGCCGCAGGAATCTTCTTGAGATGCCTTCCGGTCACGATGTCGGTCTCGGCCATGTTGAGATAGAAGAAGCGATCCTTGTACGCCGGCATGTCGCTCACGAGCGACGTGTTGCGACCGCAGCATCCGGGCGCCACGAGCAGCATCACGGATCCCGGTATCGCGAGTCCCGCGCGCTTGACGCCGAACCCTTCGGCACCGGGCGAGTTGAAGGCCAGCGTAGCCGGCGAGCTATATATGAGATGACGGTTGGACACAAGCTCATCGGGCAGGTCTTCCATGCCCCGACGAGCTATCTCCTCCGCCGTGAAGAATCGGGCGGTGTGCTTCATGAGGCTAAATCTCCCCTGCGCTCAGGCGCGCAGCGAGATCGAGGAAACGACGGCTGACCTCGATCGAAGGGTCGCCTTCCACGACGGTCTTGCCCTCGTCCTCGTAGCGGCTGATGTCGTCACTGCGCGGGATGTCCGCCACGATGGGCAGCCCACGCTCGTCAGCAAACGCCTGGACCTTCTCGGTCTCGCCGGGAACGTTGCGATGGTTGAGAATAATCCCTGCCACGCGCGCGTACCCGCGGTCCTCAAAGTTTTCCACCGCTGTATTGATATTGTTTGCGGCGTAGAGCGCCATCTTCTCGCCTGAGGTCACGATGAGAACCTTCTCGGCATAGCCCTCGCGTATGGGTGCTGCGAAGCCGCCGCATACCACGTCGCCCAACACGTCGTAGAGCACGACGTCCGGCCTCCACGTCTCGAAGAGCCGCAGGTCCTCGAGCAGATTGAACGTCGCGATGATGCCACGACCTGCGCACCCCAGACCAGGCGTTGGCCCACCCGTCTCGATGCAGAGCACGCCGCCAAAGCCCTCGCGGGCAATCTGGTCGAGCGTGGGATCGTCATCGTTCTCGCGCATGTAGTTCATCACCGGCTCGAGCGGCTTCCCACCCAGCAAGTTGATGGTGGAATCCGCCTTGGGATCACAGCCTATCTGAATCACGCGCTTTCCCTGCGTGGCAAACGCCGCCGCAAGGTTGCTGGTCATAGTGGACTTCCCTATGCCACCCTTGCCATAGATCGCTATCTTGAGCATATGCTCTCCTTGAACTTCCCGCTCGGAATCAACCTTGCCGTCAGAACGTATACCCATCCTAGCACGGATTGAACAACACCATTGTGTGAACACAACCCACCGCGAGACTTGCTTGCGACCGGCCAAATTGCCAAGTGGAAACCGGCCAAACTGCCAAACAAAACGGTCTCGTGCAGTCGCGCCACACAGCATTTCGGTAGCAGCTTGCAAATACCGCGCGCATCGGGTATTACAGGTAGCGTCCCTTCTTCGAGAGGAGCCTTCATGAGCCTCAACGCCACACCTTCGGCAAACCGCCTGCACATCGGCTTCTTTGGTTGTCGCAACGCCGGCAAGTCTAGCGTCGTCAACGCCGTGACCGGCCAAGACCTCGCCGTGGTCTCTGACGTCGCCGGAACTACCACCGATCCCGTGCAGAAGGCCATGGAGCTCCTACCCTTGGGGCCAGTGGTCATCATCGACACGCCGGGATTCGACGACGAGGGCACGCTCGGAGAGAAGCGCGTGCTCCGCACGAAGCGCACGCTCAACCGCACCGACATCGCCGTTCTGGTGGTGGACGCCACGGTGGGCCTGCGCGACGTGGACCACCAGCTCGTGGACCTCTTTGAAGAGAAGCTCCTCCCCTATGTCGTCGTGCTCAACAAAGCCGATCTGCTCGACGCCACCAACCGTCAAGCTTGTCTCGCGCAGGTAGGCGATCACGCCCTTGTGGCCAGCGCACTGATCGGTGACGGTATCCACGAGCTCAAGGAACGGCTCGGCTCCCTTGCGCCAAAGGAGGATCCCAGTCATCGGCTGCTCGCAGACCTCGTCTCACCGCACGATTTCATCGTACTCGTATGCCCCATCGACGAGTCAGCACCCAAGGGCCGCCTTATCCTACCCCAGCAAATGGCCGTCCGCGACGCGCTCGATGCAGGAGCCCTGGCCGTCGTCTGTCGCGAGACCGAGCTGGACGCAACGCTTGAGGGTCTCGGTCGTACCCCGCGACTCGTCGTCACAGACAGCCAGGCCTTCAGCGTGGTAAACAAGATCACCCCAGAGGACATCCCCCTTACATCCTTTTCCATCTTGATGGCACGCTACAAAGGCTTCCTGCGCACGGCGGCGGCTGGCGTCGCGGCAGTAGAGCACCTCAAGGACGGAGACACGGTGCTCATGGCCGAAGGCTGCACGCATCACCGTCAATGCAACGACATCGGCACCGTGAAGATTCCGAGGTGGCTGCGCGCCCATACCCGCAAGGACCTGCGCATCGAGACCTGCTCGGGACGTGACTTTCCCGAGGACCTCAGCCCCTACGCCCTCGTGATCCACTGCGGAGGCTGCATGATCACCGAGCGGGAAGTGCAGTACCGCATGCGCTGCGCCGAGGACCAAGGCATCCCCTTCACGAACTACGGCATCGCCATCGCCCAGATGACCGGCACCCTCGAGCGCAGCGTCCGCATCTTCCCCGACGTCCATGCGCTCGTCTGTCAAAAGGGGTAGCATAAAGGGATGCCCCGTCTGAAACGCCGTTGAAAGACGACCCTCTTGGCACGTCAATCCACAAACGATACGCTGGAG
>CACXZL010000282.1 GCA_902772085.1 uncultured Coriobacteriaceae bacterium
AGGTTTCGCCTCGTGGGTTCGAAGGGGGCTTACGCGCTCAAGTCCATCGGCGAGTTCGTAGCCCGCGTGGAGGCGCGCGAATTTGCCGAGTACGGCAAGAAGCTCGCCTTCGAGCACGTGCCAGAGACCTTTGCCCAGCAGTCGCGCGGGGTTGTGGTCTTTCTCGTGCGCGCCGTACAGAATCGCAGGGCCTTCGCCTTGGAGCGCGTGGCAGGGCGGCACGTGGTTTCCGGTAATGCGGTGCCGATGCGCGAGCTGCACTTGTCGGCCCCCGAGCTTTGGGAGCTGCTCGGGCTCTATAGGTCTGAGGGGATGCTCTTTGAGGACCGCTCTCAGGGGGCGACGGCAGAAGCCCCGCACGCCGTGCGCATCGTGGACGGAGACCCGAAGGTCCATATAGACATAGAGTCGCTGCCAGACGGAGGCGGCTTCGAGGTCATGCGCAACGCCTCGGTGCGTGTCGTCACCGCAGGTGGCAGGGCTCTTGCCTGGAGCAGGGACACGCTGTACGTGTGCTCGCGCGAGCTCTCGCAGAGCGCCGAGATCCTCTCGTCGCTCATGGCCCATCCCGACGAGCGCATGGTGCTCTCGGATGCCGATGCGCCGATGTTTTGCGCGTCGGTGTTGAGGCGCCTGGAAAGCTGCGCGAGCGTGAAGGTGCCCGAGCGCCTCGACCTCATGCGTCCCCACCCCTGCAAGGTGAGCTTCCGCCTTGATTTCGATGGCGCGCGCTCGGTCGTGACGTGTGATGCGAGGGTGTCGTACGGGGACGCCTCCTTCGCGCTCTTTGCCTCTCGGAAGGGACCCGACGCGGATGCGGCTCCCCTCGTCGTCCGTGACGTGCAGACGGAGGCGCATGCCCGCGAAATCGTCCGCCGCTACTTCACGGTGCGCGAGAGCGCCGTCTTTCTGCAGGCGAAGGGTGAGGACCTCGGCGCGTTGGTCTACGAGGGCGTCGCCTCGTTGCAGGAGGTGGGCGACGTCTTCGTCTCCTCCGCCTTTGGGCGCCTCAAGAGCAAGGCGCGTCCCCGCATCCGCGTGGGCCTATCGGTGCATTCGCGGCTCCTGGAGCTCGACATGTCCCTCGAGGGGGCATCTGACGACGAGCTCGCGGGGCTTCTGGAGAGCTACAGCCTTCGGCACAAGTACCATCAGCTCAGAGACGGCGCGATCGTACGCGTGTCCGACGCCAACGTGGCCGAGGTGGGCCGCATGGCCGACGAGCTGGGCATCTCGACGCAAGACCTGGACCGTCGCGTGACGGTGCCTGCCTACCGGGCGCTGCTGATCGACGAGCTGGTCGATGTCGACGAAGGGGATGGCAGCTTCGAAGAGTACGTGAGCCGCGTCCGAAGTCCCGATCTCGATGCGACGCAAGTGCCCCGTGCGCTCGAAGGCGTCCTGAGGCCGTACCAGCGAGAGGGCTTCCGCTGGCTCAGCGGCCTCGCGCAGATGGGACTGGGAGGGATTCTTGCCGATGAGATGGGTCTCGGCAAGTCGGCGCAGCTCATCGCATTCCTACTCGCGCACCGCGACGAGATGCGGAGGGTGGGGCCGACCCTCGTGGTATGCCCTTCTTCGCTGGTGTACAACTGGAAGGCCGAGTTTGCGAAGTTCGCACCTGAGCTTGCGCTACGGGTGGTGGCGGGCACGCCCGTCGAGCGCCAGGAGGTGCGTGACGACAAGAGGGCCGACGTCTTCGTGACCTCCTACGACTTGCTGAGGCGCGACGTGGAGGCATACGAGGGCCGCAGGCTCTGGTGCGTCGCGCTCGACGAGGCGCAATACATCAAGAATCCCACCACGCAGGCGGCCCAGGCGGTGAAGCGCCTGGAGGCCGTCAATCACGTGGCCCTCACCGGCACGCCGGTGGAAAACAGGCTCTCTGAGCTCTGGAGCATCTTTGACTTCCTGATGCCTGGGCTTCTCGGCTCGTATGGGCGCTTCCGCGACCGCTTCGAGCGGCCGATCGTGGAAGACGGCGACGCCAAGGCCACGGAGCACCTGCGAGACGCCCTGCGTCCCTTCATCTTGAGGCGGACGAAGCATGACGTGGCAGCCGACCTGCCCGAAAAGATCGAGCAGGTGGTGCGTACGCACATGGGAGGCGAGCAGCGCATGCTCTATCAGGCGCAGCTGCAGGAGGTGCGCGAGCGCCTTGACAGCTATGACGACAAATCCGGGAAGGGGAGGTTCCAGATCCTTGCCCTTCTTACGCGCCTGCGGCAGATCTGCTGCGACCCACGGCTTCTCTACGAAGGCTACGATGCCCCGTCGTGCAAGACGGAGACCATCCTCACGCTCGTGGAGCGCGTGGCGGATGCGGGAGAGAAGATGCTGCTCTTCTCTCAGTTCACGAGCTACCTCGACGTGATCTCGGCCGAGCTGGACAAGCGGGGCATCGCCTACTACGTCATCAAGGGCGAGACCCCGTCGGTCCGGCGCCTTGATCTGGTAAACAAGTTCAACGCAAACAAGGTCCCGGTGTTTCTCATCTCGCTCAAGGCGGGCGGGACGGGTCTCAACCTCACGGGCGCCACGGTGGTGGTGCACGCCGACCCCTGGTGGAACGTGGCCGCGCAGAACCAGGCGACCGACCGCGCGCATCGCATCGGGCAGACGCGCGAGGTCACGGTGTACAAGGTCATCGTGGGCAAGACCGTCGAGGAACGCATACTGGAGCTGCAACGCACCAAGGCCGAGCTGGCGGACGCCGTGGTGCAAGGTGACGTTTCGAGCACGTCGCTCTCCTCGCTCACGCGCGAGGACCTTCTCGACCTGCTGGGGTGATGCGCGTGGTTTTGTCGTGGGGACGTTTGGCGGTGCAGCCTGAGGGGTATACTCTTTGTCTCGTATGCTGTCATGAGGAGGGTCTATGGCCAAGCAAGACTGGCAGAAGAAGGCGGCGGAATGGCTTCGAGGACGCAACGGCTCGGACGAGCTCGGCATCTGTGTCTCGCTCGTTGCCCTCATACTGGTAATCGTCAATATCTTTTTGAATTCGTTCATCATAAGCGTCATCGCGCTCGTGTTGATCGGATACACCTTTTGGCGGAGCGCTTCGAGAAACCTTGAAGCCCGAGAGAACGAGAACGGGGTCTTTTGCGAGTTCCTCGGACCGGTGAGACCGTGGGTACGCAATCCCGTCCAGGCGTTTTCCGAGGCGCGCGCATATCGGCACTTCAAGTGTCCCGAGTGCGGCCAGCGGGTACGCGTGCCACGTGGCAAGGGAAAGGTGCGCGTGCGTTGCCCGAAGTGTTCCACGAAATTCGACGCTCGCTCGTAGCGCCGCGCGTTGGCAAGAGCTGCTGAGGGGCGGTGAAGAATCGTGTACGTGGTATTTCTCGTGGGAGGCATTGCGTCGGGCAAGTCTACGGTCTTGCGGGAGCTCAAAAGGCGGGGTGCGTGCTGTGCGGACCTCGATGCGATTTCCCGCGAGGTCACGCAGGCAGGCTCTCCTACAAACGAGCTGCTTGCGGATGCCTTTGGGGCAGACATCCTCGACGAGTCCGGCGCGCTGAGGCGAGCGGAGCTGGCGCGCAGGGCGTTTGCCAGTTCCGAGGGCACCTGCAAGTTGGAGCAGATAGTGCACCCCGCCATTCGCGCGCGTCTCGGGCAGTGGCTCGATGCGCAGCGGCCCGACGCGATCT
>CACXZL010000283.1 GCA_902772085.1 uncultured Coriobacteriaceae bacterium
TACTGGTTCCCCGTGAGCGCGCACTTATCGTATGCGCACGTCGCCGTGATGGTGTCGCCGCTGGCGCTGTAGGTGAGGCTGTGCTCGTGGGGATACGCGTAGCCAAACGTGAGCTCGGGCAGGAAGCTCTCCCGTGGGCTCGTCCACCACTTCCCCTCGCTGTAGAGCGACCCGCGCACGTTGCCCCACTCTTGCTCCACGCCGTACCATGACGCGGTGTTTTCGAGGTCGTTCTTTCCCAGATGGCGGATGCTCACCATGAGGTTGCCCCCGCCGTACTCGTACCCGTTGGTAAAGGCAATGTCCATGAACTCCCCCGTGGCGTCGAGCGGCCCCTCGTACACCATCGTCGCCCCGTCGAGCTTCTCGAACTGCCAGCCCATGGACGCGTTCTCCACCTCCTTGAGGTGAACTGAGAAGACCGCGTTGCCACCCCCAAACGCCGCCTTGGCCTTGTCCTTCACGTGGAACCTCAGAGAGCCTACGGTCTTGCCCGCCAAGGGGCCGAGCATCTCCTTGGGGTACACGAATTCGGACCATGACCCTACGGGCTTTTCACTGAGATTGTTGTACACCACGGTGTTTTCCCCGACCTTCGTACCGTCACACACGCAGTGCTTGTACAGTCCCTCGAAGTCGTCCGATATGGAGAACTCCGTGGATATGGTCATCCCAGCCACCGTGACGAACGCCTCATAGATACCGGGCTCCACAACTTCATGTGCGGCTATGGGCTTCCCGTCCCTTGTGTAGGTTATCGCGTACTCGTCGGGAAAGAGCTCCTTGGAGTAGCCCTCGCTCAGCGTGGCCGCCTTGGCCTTGCCGTCATGGGTAAGGTCGGACGGAGGGAGGATACTGAGGCTCAGCATCGGGTGGTCGCAGGTGCCCTCAGCCCCCTCGCACGTAGCCGTGACGGTGTCGCCGTTCGCTGAGTATACGTATTTGTGCTCGTGAATCGCGAACTCTATCGAGGCCGTCTGGCCTCGCATGTCGATGGACGCGGTGTAGTTTCCAGGACCCACCACGTCTGCGGCGCCCACAGACTGCCCATTCCTTCGCCTTGCCGTCGTAAATGAGGTTTTGGGGAGGCAGGATCCGCAGCATGCGCCCGGTGAGGGTGCAGCCCTCGTGCTCGCACTCCGCCACTATGAAGTCTCCGCGAGACAAATAATGTAGGATGTGATCGTGCGAGGGACTATGGTTAAAGGCGGTCATGGGAATGTAGTCCATGGTCAGCCTAGAATGCATCGTAATGCTATAGGCGGCGCGCCTGCGCTGGATACCGCGGAAGCTCCCCAGCATGTTCTTATTGTCGGCCAACGTGACGTTTTCTATACACATGAAGAGGTTTCCGCCCTTGTATTCGAAAGGTTCCGTAAAGACTATGTCCAACGTCATGTTAGCCGGGCGCAAAGACCCCTCGTACACCTTCGTGACACCACTCATGTCGTCAGGGTCGTACATCCTCTCGTAATCCACCTCCTTAAGGTACACCTTAAAGAGTGCGGGGGACCAGTCGTCCGAACCCTGATTCAGGCCGGCGAGGAAGAACCTCACGGAGCGAATCTTGCTGCCCACCATGTCCTCGAGCTCGCTTGCAGGATAGACGAACTGCGTCTGTATGCGAGTCTGGCCCAGGCCTTCAATATCAATAGGTATCCACACGGTCCCTCGCGATGACTCGTAAACGGTGTGGACAAGAGTGCCGCCCTCCCCTTCAGCCTGTGCCTGTGCGACCTCGCGGGAAGAGTATTCCCCCCGTGATCGCATATCTTCAATGAAGTCTTCAGAGTTGTCGGCACCATACTCGACAATCTCCGTCCTCTTTTCCGCAATCGGCGCGCTGGCAGCATGCTCTTCCCTCTGAGGCGTGTCCTCTCCCTGAGCAAACACACGCAACGGACAGCCCAGTCCCACGAGCACCGCCACAAACAACACGACAACCTGACTTTTCAGTTTCATAGCGCCTCCTATCCCGAGTTGAAAACTCCCTTAATTATTGTACCGTGAGCGTGACAAATCCGTGACAAGACCTTGGTGCGGGTCAAGGTGAAACAACGAAGGACGTGCCCAGCGTTCCACGTCTGGAACACCGAGCACGTCCCCTGTTCCGAATAGGTTGGAACGAAAAACCCGTCCCCTGTTCCACCCTGTTCCAGTCCCCTGCTCCGCTAAATGGCGGCGGGCTCCCTGCGGCGCCTGCCGGTGAGGTACATGGCACCAGCGCCAAGGGCTGCACCTGCTGCCAAGCACAGGCCGCCAACGAGTGCGGTCGAGCCACCTGCAAACACGCTGCCGGTGGCGGAAGCCGGGACCTCGCGCTTGAAGTAGACGTACACGCCGCCCGCGTCGTCGTTGTAGCAGTAGCGCGCGTCGGTGAGGTTCGCCGCCGAGTCGCTGCCGAACTCGTGGATGCCCGCCTCGTAGCCGTCGGGCACCGAGCCCGTGCCCGTGACGACCTTCAGGCTGCCCGCCAGGATCGGCGCCTTCGCGTCGCTCTTCACGCTGTAGAGCGCCAGCCAGCCCTTGCCCTTGTCGCCGTTGAGGTCGGCGTAGTCCTCCATGGCCGCAAGAACGTCGCCCTCGCGGGCGGAGTCGGTCCTCGCAACCTGGTAGTAGGCGCTGTCGTTGCGCACCACGGTGGTGGTGCCGTCCTCGGCGGTCGCCGTTATGTCCTCCACGTCAACGATGTACTTGGGGATGGGCGTCATCTTCACGTTGTAGTAGTTGTACACGTCGATCGCCGTGAGCGCTATGGAGGCTATGGCGAGCACGGCGAAGATGCCGGCGGTCACGTACCTGGCTCTGTTCGCTCCGCCAACACTAGCCTCCAGGTTTTCTAACTTGTTGGCCTCTTTGGAGCATTTCTCCTGCGCTTGTTTGATCGAGTCCATCGCATCTTGAATACTCTGTTCACCCGTTTGGAGGCCAGCATTATTATGCTTTGATATCGTTTTTGTTATTTCGTTAGCTTCTGACGAATCCCCCCATTTAAGGGTAAGCCTATATACGTATTCATCCGAAGCATCTACCTTAAGTATTTTATCGCTGAAACCGATATCCGCGGTATCCAACAAATCTTCAAGCGATCTGTAGGTGTGTCCTAGATTCTCGGCCATCGCGTAGCTTTCCCCTGCGGATTTCGTGCCGGCATTGGCCAAACCTTTTGCCAGCTGCGCAGACAATATCGATGCGCGTTCGGCAGTACCAAGTGCCACAAGAGCGGAGACCGCCGTGCTAGCCCACGAGAGTATAGTGAAGTTGCGCAGGCTCAACAGGTCATCCCACTCGGAGCCGACCGTCCCCCGGCGCAGAGCCTCGGAGGTGAGCGCCACCTTGTCGGAGAAGATCTCGCGGTTGACGTTGGCGTAAATCGAAACGTCGTTGGACCCCAGGCCGTCGATTATGCCTCCGCAGCCCGGCCCCATGGCCGCGTAGGCCTCGCCCGACGCCGCGCCGTTTACCGCCATGGTCGTGAGGGGAAGGAACTCGAGGCCGGCCACCTGGCCGGGCGAGAGAACGCTCGCGAGCGGGTAGAGGGCCTCGTAGCCGTTGGCCGAGACGTCCTCCACGGGACGCGTGAACAGGTCGTAGAGCGTCTCCTCGCCGTAGGGCAGCGACCTCAGGTACACGTAGAGCGCGGAGGCCTGCGCGTCAACGGTTTGCTCGGCTAGCTCCGAAGCTGCCTTCATGGAATCGGCGACAGATCCCACGACCTCCTCCGCATTGTCGAGGCTTAGCTCAATTGTTTCGGCAGCAGTGGCTTCGAAGGCTGGGAACTCGTAGCCTGGGTCGGCAACGTCGCCCTCGGCGGGCTCGCCACCGGTAGCCTCCACTTCGGCGGCCGCTGCACGCTCGGCCTCGGCTCGCTGATCCGATGCTTCGTAGTCCAGCAGCAGCTTGCGCAGCGGCTCCCAGCCGCCGGCCACGACCTTGGCGGTGTCCTGGTAGTTGGCGGCCATCCCCTGCGCGGCGTCGGTCGGGCGATCGTCGCCGTAGGCGGCGGCCAGGCCGTCGGGGCCCAAGGCCGACAGGCGCTCGAGCCAGCTGGTCTCTCCCGTGTCGGCAGCCATGGAGACGAGCTGCTCCACGAGCAGGATCACGTCCAGGTTGCCCTGCATGAGCGCGCACTCCAGGTCGAGGTTCTGCGGGTGGGCGGCGCGCTCGGAGCGTGCCTGCTCCTCGGTCATGGAGGACGTGTCGATTCCGAGCTCCTGCAGGGTCTGGTTCAGCAGCATGTCGCCGAGCCTGCCGCCCGAGTCGTCGTCCACCACGTGGTTGAGGAGCTCGCGCGCCGCCTCGGCGCGGGCCCTGTTCCCAGCGTTCTCGGAGGCCGCGTTGTCGCGGTACTCCTGCACGGTGGCCATGAAGCGCTCCATGAGCGGGCGCACCTGGCTGTCGCGGTACTTCGCCATGAGCGTCGCGTAGTCCGAGAAGCTGTAGCCCCCGTCCATGCCCATGACCGCGAGGTCCGTTATGGCCTTGGCGCGCTCGGCGGTCGTCTTGTACCCCAACACGACGGCGCGGTCCTCCTTTAATGCGCTGCCCGCGCCTTGGTTGAGGTCGGCCGGCTTTCCGTCGTCGGACTTGAGCACCTCGTAGCCCTTGTCCTCCAGCGCCTTCGCCGCCTCGTCGGC
>CACXZL010000284.1 GCA_902772085.1 uncultured Coriobacteriaceae bacterium
CAATCCCTGCTGCATAAGGAGCGACCTTACAAGCACCCTGCTTTGGGCAACTGAAGCCGCATCCAAGTCATATGCATGCACACAGCCTGCCAAAGCATCCGCAGCGAGACACCCCCGCGATTTGGCGCTGGCGCATAGACGAAAAACGATAGAACGCAAGAATGAACCGTTGCCACATGATGGCTCAATGATGCAAGAGGAGGCAAGGTCAAGCTCAGGGGTATAGCCTGCTAGGTCCAAGACGAAGTCAACGACCCAGTCCTTAGTAAAGACGATTCCTGGTTTTATCACGCTTCTCACCTCCGTATTTCTGTTGTCCAGCGAATTCCGTCTACACATAAGATAATACTCTTGTATGGGGACAGAAAAAGCTTTTCCCGTCGGCTTAGGGTGAGGCGAACGAAGTTCAGCGTGAAGTGGAATGTAACTTTGCTTCGCTCAACCTTACGGTGCCATTCGAGTTCTGCCCGACCCTGAGTATGCGCTAGAATAGCAGCCAAACAAATGCCGTGCGAAGGGATTGCATATGATCGATCGTTACACTCGCCCCGAGATGGGCCACATCTTCTCGCTGGAAAACAAATACGCCATCTGGCAGGAGATTGAGGTGCTGGCCTGCGAGGCACATGCCGAGATGGGAAAGATTGGCATCACGCACGAAGAGGCCGTCTGGATTCGCGAGCACGCTGCTTTCAGCAAGGACGAGGTCGATGCCATCGAGGCAGTCACGAACCACGACGTCATCGCCTTCCTCACAAACATGGGCTCCTACATCGATGCCGCCGTGCCCGAGGGCGAGCCCAAGCCAAGCCGCTGGGTACACTACGGTATGACCAGCTCGGACTTGGGCGATACCGCGTTGTGCTATCAGCTTGCACAGGCGACCGATCTCATCATCGAGGACGTGCGTGAGCTTGGAAAGATTTGCAAGCGACGTGCCTTTGAGGAGCGCGACACACTGTGCGTGGGGCGCACGCACGGCATTCACGCCGAGCCCATGACCTTTGGCATGAAGTTTGGCAGCTGGGCGTGGGAGCTGCGCCGCGATCTGGATCGTCTCATCGACGCGCGCAGGCAGGTGGCCGTGGGTGCCATAAGTGGAGCCGTGGGCACGTATTCCTCCATCGACCCCTTCATCGAGCAGTACGTTTGCGAGCACATGGGCCTTGCGGGTGACCCCTTGTCTACGCAGGTGGTGAGCCGTGACCATCACGCCTATCTCGCGGGAGTGCTGGCAACTACGGCAGCGACCTGCGAGCGTTTGGCGCTTGAGGTGCGCAATCACCAGAAGACCGATACCCTCGAGGCAGAGGAGCCGTTCCGTCGGGGACAAAAGGGCAGCTCAGCCATGCCCCACAAGCGCAATCCCATCACCGTCGAGAAGGTCTGCGGACTCTCGCGCGTGGTGAAAGCAAATGCACAGGTGGCGTTTGACAACGTGGCGCTTTGGCATGAGCGCGACATCAGCCACAGCTCAAACGAGCGCGTTGCCTTGGCCGATAGCTTCATCGCGCTCGACCACATGCTGCGCTGCCTCATTCGCATCATCGATGGCCTTGTTCTTTACCCCAATCGCATGATTGCCAACCTCAACAGTACGCGCGGACTTATTTTCTCGTCCAAGGTGCTTCTGGCTTTGGTGGATACGGGTATCACGCGCGAGGAGGCCTATAAGATCGTGCAACGCAACTCCATGGCAGTGTGGGACGACGTACAGCAGGCGCGCGAGGGCGATACGCTGCGTGAGAAGCTTGAGGCGGATGCGGAATGCATGCTGTCTTCCGAGCAACTCGACAAGATCTTTGATCCCCGTGCTTTCCTTACGCGTGTGGATGTGGTGTTTGACCGCCTCGATCAGCTGGACTTTGACTAAGTATTTCAAAATCGGGGGAATATCACGAGAAAGGCTACTCAAAGTCTAGGGCTAGCGTAGTGGAGGGGCTCATGTACGAAATTGACTTTACGCCCAAAAGGGTTTGTCCGCGCAACATCCATGTGGGCGTGTCTGACGACGGTACGACGGTGGAGTGTGTGCGGTTTTCGGGCGGTTGCAACGGCAATGGAAAAGCGGTTGCCAAGCTCGTAACGGGACGGCCCGTGGATGAGGTCGTGAGCATCCTGGCAGGCAATGATTGCAAGGGACGGGGAACGTCCTGCGCAGACCAGCTTACGATTGCCTTGCGACAAGCGCAGGAGCAGGCACGTGCGCTGGCCTAACGTCACACGCAGAGGTTTTTTTCGAGGTGCCGGCGCCGCAGCGGTGACCGGCGCCGCCATAGGTGTGCTCTCTGCCTGCACGCCTCAAGACGATTCCCAGATACCCGAACCCATGGTGGTCGATGCCGACCGTGCGATAAACGTGCTCAAGGAATACAAGGAAATAGAGCTCGATCTCACGGCGAAGGATGAGTGGTCCATCCCTTTGGGAAGTGTCTTGCATGAGGGGACCGGCATGTGGATACCGGTGACGCAAGCTGGTGCATCCGCATCACCCATGGTGAAGGGCTGTGCTCTGTCTTTGGATGATGGATCGCTCTCTGAGGTCGTGCCAGACGTGATAGGCGATAGCCACACGGTGGTGATCTACGACACGCGCTGCTCCGATGAGGTATATGCGTGGGTCGAGCTTGACTACCTCACGCATGCTTGGACGCTCTATGCCGCACGGTTCAACAAGGGCACGCTTGACGGTTCTGCCACGGCGCTCTGGCAGGCGGATGCCAACTACGATCCGCCGGGATTTGCCTGTGCGGGAAACTCGGTCATCTGGCAGATTGCCCCCGCCCTTTCCGGTAACAAGACTGTCGAGCATTCGTTCTGCTATATCTGGAAAGTGGGAAGCGAAAGCGCGAAGGAAGTGGTGGAGTCTCCCGGGCGCTTTGCCATTGCTCCGAGCATCTCAAATGACGTGGTCATTTTGGCTCCTCGCGTGCGGGAGAAGGAGGGTGTATACTACGGAGTGACGGCCTACAGTCTAAATGACGACCTCTCGACCATAGTGGATCAGCTTGTCCTTCCGCAAACGGTGAGACCGTTTTACGCTACATATATAGATGATCGCTTTGCGGTGTCGATCGAGGCGTCATACAGTTCGGGCGGCATGTTTGGGACCATGGGTACCTACATCGGGACGAGCAAGGGACCGTTTGTGAGCCTGCCGCGTGAGCCGAGTGCAAACATCGCGGGATACGACGATAAGTTTGTGGTGAAGAGCCGTACTTCCTACTTTGTGATAGACATCAAGAAGGCGACCTATGGCATTCTCACTGCTGCAAATAGGTGCGTGGACTACGGCGAGTACCCAGCGCGGGTGGGAGAGTCGAGCGACTTCGTGACCTTTGCCACCGTGAAGGACGAAGCATCGGGCTACCCGCACTCTGTTACCGTGCGCACGTTTAACCTGCCGCAGCTATATGCGACTAAAGTAGACAAGGAAACAGGTCGCTTGTCTTGAGTGGCTATAAGGGAAGAGTCCTGTCGCTGGGCGAATGGGCGCAGACAGAAGACGCTGATGAGCTGGGGCGATAGGTGGTACGACATGGCCTTAGGGGCTTGTTATTCTCAGCAATCACGCGCGTCCTTCTATGCGCTGCACAAATTACGTCCGAAAATCTGGCAAAATAGCCAAGTGCGCTGCACAAATTACGTCCGAAAATCTGGCAAAATAGCCAAGTTTACGGACGAAAAATTGGCAAAAATGCCAGACCTTCGGACGTAATAAGCGTAGAATTGACAAGGGAAGATCGTATATGCACGCATATCAATTGGAGGCGGAAAAATGGAACGTGCAATACTGCGTAAGCTTGAGGAATGGGTTACCGCACCAGACCGAAAACCACTCGTCCTCCAAGGGGCACGACAGGTGGGCAAGACGTGGGCTGCCATGGAACTGGGTAGACGCCGCTTCGAAGAGGTCGCCTACATAGATTTCATGATCGATGAAGACATGAAGGCTGTGTTTGAGGGTAGCTTGGATCCGAATCGCCTCCTCAACGCCATCTCCATCCGTACGGGCCGTGATGCCGGGTCGCCCCGTGTGCTGGTGGTTCTTGACGAGATTCAGGAATGTCCCCGGGCAATCACTTCGCTAAAGGCCCTACAACAGAGCCGTCCCGAAGTACCCATCATAGCTGCTGGATCCCTGCTGGGCGTGGCCCTTCACGGAAGCCGCGAGGGCGTGTCGTTTCCTGTGGGCAAGGTCGACCACTTGCGTATGTATCCTCTCACCTTCCTTGAGTTCCTCTCCGCCATGGGTGAAGAACGTCTGGCAGACCTCGTATCGCGCTGCGAATGGTCGCTCATCGA
>CACXZL010000285.1 GCA_902772085.1 uncultured Coriobacteriaceae bacterium
AGGCGGTGACACCCTCCACGTCAATGTCGTGAGCGTCCAGTGGCGAATTCTCGGCCATGCGGGCGCGGAGCAGCTGCCGCGCGGAGCCAAGGTCCGCCGACTTGAAAGCCCGGTCGATGCTCTTACGCGCGAACGAGTGGTTCTCCTGCTGCACCACTCGGTTAATCACGTTCGTCAGCTCGTCAGCATCCCACAGCTCCACGAGGTTTCGCATGTTGCGACCGTCCCTGTAGAACTCGAGGCCGTGCTGGATGTTGTGGGCGATGGCGGAGTCGACGTATGCGTAGGTCGCATCTGAGTCGCGAAAGGACGACCGCGAACGCCGCCCTCCCTTGTGCATGGTTCCGCCGTAGCGTATGTACTCGTCAACACTCTTGGTGCCAAGGACCCGCGCATGCTCGCGATAGGGAATCCATGTGGTGTGTATCGTCGTTGTGCGGTCGTAGAGCGAGGTGCCCTCGGCAAACCAAAAGGAGAGCGAGTCCGTACCCGAAAGAACGACCCTCATTCCCAGCCGCGCATAGACGTCTGCAAGGGGCGCCGCTCCTTCCGAGAAGTCTTCAAGGAGGGTGACCTCGTCCACGAAGACGAAACGATAGCCCAGGCGAGAGAGAACCTTCATGTCTTTTAGGAGCGCATCCAGCGTGTCGCTCACCTTCACCTCGATGAATGCAGCGTCGCCACGATCCTCGTCATTCATCTGCGCGATTGTCTGGAGCATGGCAGTGGACTTGCCGGTTCGACGAAGCCCGTACATAACGCAGACCCTCGGTTCGCTGCTCCGCAGATATACCCTCACATCTTCGCAGATGCGCCTCTCCCTCCACGCTGACACGCTCTCGCACATGAGGTTCAGCTCTTCGCCCGTATAGACGTCCAGGTTGAAGGCCTCCGTTCCCTCACCCATTCCCCGCATAACCTCGAGCCTCCTCTCCAAGCAGTTCCTCTTGGCAATGAGACGCTTTACCACAGGCAGCTCCTCCTCGCGAACCATGCGCGACCGCACCTTGCCGTCCTCGCGCCATTGCAGGTACGTGTAGGAATGTCCCTTGATGGTCTTTCGCGTAAGGTTGCCTTGGGGCAACTGTTCTAGGCGTTCGTGAATGGCTGTCTGGCTATCCATGCCGCGTCCTCTTTGTTAACTTCCATGTAGTTAACAAGATGGTAGCACAGTGACCTTGCTTAATGCGCGGGCTCAATGCGCCAAGCGTCCTCTGCCCTCCACAACTTCTCATTCAAGGCATGATATGAAGTAAACCGCGACTTCCCCTGGTTTTGCTGGCATTGGGGATGGGTCGAGCAGTGTTGCCCGTGGAGCGCGGGGCGGCCGACGTGGCCGTGGACTTCATGGAAGAGTACGCAGGGGTCTTCGAGGAGCTGGCGAAGTGAGCGGACGTGCGCGCATGCTGACGAAGGAGGAGGTCCTCGCCATCCACGCCGCCTCGATCCAGAGGTTCGGCGGCTTGCCCGGAGTCCGCGACGAGGGGTTGCTTGAGTCCGCCCTCGCGCAGCCGTCGCAATCCTTCGGCGGCACCGAACTCTACCCCACCTTGGAGGAGAAGGCGGCACGACTAGCCTTCGGGCTCGCAAAGAACCACGCGTTCCTAGATGGCAACAAGCGCGTGGCGACCGCGTGCATGGCGACGTTCCTGCGTCTAAACGGCCGCTCGTTCCGTCCCGACGCGGCCGAGCTCCTCGCCACCATGCTCGGAGTCGCCAGCGGGTCGGTATCCTACGAGGCGCTCGTAGCGTGGGTGAGGGCGCAGGGGTAGCGCGGTGTGGTCGGACGAATCGAGGAAATGCGGGAGTACCACACCTTTCTGCAGGTTAATCAAGTGAATCCTTGCACGTCTTCTTTGCATACCGCCAATCGAAGCTTCTGATGGGTTAACGTCAGGCGTATGAGCGGCGTCCGTCTCGAGCCGACTGCGACGAACCTCACGTCCGATGCGGGGCCGTTGAACGCGAAGAGCCCCGTCTCGTACTCGTGCGAGCACATACGAAGATGCAGCGTTACTGTCGCGTCTCGAATGGGGTCCATGTAGGGGGAGAGCACCTCCGGGGCATGTACTTTAGCAGACTTCTCCTTTCATATTTTAACGTTATTGTACTCATGGGATGAAATTGCATCTACAAACCTACTGAGCATGCTGGGCCATGCTGTCCCGTGTCATTTGCCGTACGGACATCCGAGCGCTGACGCTTGGCGTAGCTCGCGCTTGTGGCGTACCGGTGGTGCCATAAAAGTTATTGTTGGTAAATCGCCTCGGAAGAGGTATGCCTTTTTTGCTTGCCAGTCAATATGGCACTGCGCCAAACCGCTATAGCACTTCTGAGTACAGACGACAGGACTAGCAAAAAGGCGAACGAAAAAACTAATGTCCGCCATGTCCCGTATGATCCGCACCGCTCCTGAGCAAGTCTTTGATAGCCCTCAATATGGCGGTGACTACATCTTTCATTTCCGTTCCTCCACAGATAATCGCGAGTCATACGAAGCTTGCCACGGTAGGATCGCGCAGACGTGCGGCTACAGCCTACCGCTCCCCGCGGCCGAGCGTGTAGCCCAGGCCAAACACCACGGCCATGAGAGCCGCAAAGCCAAGTGGGCCGAAGCCCACCGCCAGACCCCAAAACACAGAGAGCAGCGCATACACCACGACGAAGCCGCCCACAATCGCCAGACAGCCCACGAGACCGTTGTTCTTGTCCATCACATCTTCCTTTCGACAGCTCGTACGAGTCTTCATATCAGCGACCTTACCCGAATTCAGTTCTATTGTGACAGTATATACTCGCTGGTTCGGTAAGGGGTGGAACCGCAATCACAAATAGACGATGCCTGAGTCTCTTTTCAAGTCGGCTATGTCGGATCGTCGCACCGAGCGCCATCCGTCAGGCAACTCAAACGGTTCTTCCTCAATGAACGACAGCATCCGGCTTGCTGTTCGAAAAATCGCGCCGTGACAGGTTGCCACTCGCCCTCATACGCAGAGGCTGGATTTTTGTTGCCCGCTCACTTCGAAAATGACCTTCGGGTTTGAAATATTGGACTCCGATTTTGCGGGGCTTCATTCGCACGCCTTGTACCTGCGGAAACAGAGCGTGCGATACCGTCCATACGTGAAAACCAGCCCAGAATTTCAAACCCGAAGGCGTTTCTCGAAGTGAGTGAGGACAAAAAATACAGATTCGCCGTGTCGCCCGGCCCTCGACGTCGCGTGGCGTAGAGTCGATTTGCCCAATGCTCTTGGCGACACGACAGCATGCTTTCGGCACAGGCAAAATGGTATGCGAGAGCTCATGACCTTCGTGCGCGACAACGGAGCCACGCCTACGGTGGCGACGTGCGCTAAAGAAGTGCAAGAATGCCGATCTCGCTCGCGGGGCGAGGCGAGCATGCTGTGCAGGCGCGGGGCAGACATCGTCCCCGATAGGCATCGAGAGCCTCGAGGGTATGGTGGAGGTCTTCGTCTACGTCGACATGTCGCTGCATGCCCGGACTCGCCCGCGTGGCGTGCCGGTGCGTCCTCACATGACGACCTGAAAGCCGACGCCCGTGAGCGTCGCTCCGCTGCCGATCGAGCCGTCGTAGTCCATCGAGCGCATGGTCAGCCTGGA
>CACXZL010000286.1 GCA_902772085.1 uncultured Coriobacteriaceae bacterium
CTATGGTCATCGCCACCTGCACGTACGAGTAGTCGTCGTGCCTGCGGTGTTTAGCGACAATCTGAATTGAGCCACCTCCGTCACCGATTGTTGAGCCATCTGCCCGTCGAGAAGTGAGCCACCCCAGGGCGGAAGGGAGGCGCACCAGGAACATCTCTTTTGTCTTGCGAAAAGTGAGCCGGGACCGACGCGGTCCCGGCGGCGTAGTAGAGTGCCCCTCCGGCGGCGACAAACCTTCCACAGCCGTGCCGCCGGAGGGAGACGAAAGGACATGACCATGCCCCTATCGAGACAGGAGCTTATCAGAACGATGAGCGCCGAGGGACGCTCGGAGCGCGAGATCGCCCGCGAGCTCGGGATCAGCAGGAACACGGTGGCGAAGTACGTCCGAAAGGAGGACTTCTCGCCCGAGCCGCCGGTCAGGAGGCGCAGGGCCAGCCCGACCATGGAGCCCTACGCCGGGGCGGTGGAGTCGTGGCTGCTCGAGGACCGAGGACGGCCCCGCAAGCAGCGCCACACGGCGAAGCGGGTCTACGACAGGCTGGTCGCCGAGCTGGGCTACGGCGGCTCGCTCGCCACCGTGGAGCGCTTCGTGCGCGAGTGGAGGCGCGAGAGGGCCTGCGGCCCCTCCGAGGGCTTCCTCGAGCTGGAGTGGCCGTGCGGCACCTGCCAGGTGGACTACGGCCGCGCGAGCGCCGTGGTCGCCGGCGAGGAGGTCGGACTGCACGAGCTGGCCGTCAGCTGGCCGCACTCCAACGCGCGGTTCTGCGTGATGTGCGAGTCGGAGCGCGGGGAGTGCCTGGTGGACGGCCTCATGGCCGTGTTCGACCACGTCGGCGGCGTGCCGCCCGAGGCCGTGCTCGACAACGCCACCGAGGCGGGCAGGAGGATCGCGGGGGTCGTGCGCGAGTCGTCGCTGTTCTCGTCCTTCCGCGCGCACACCGGCATGCGCACCAAGTACTGCAACCCCTACTCGGGGCACGAGAAGGGCTCCGTGGAGAACGCCGTGGGGTTCCTGCGCCGCAACATGATGGTTCCGCTGCCGGTCGTGTCGTCGGTGGCGGAGCTCAACGCGCACCTGCTCGCCCGGTGCGACGCGCTGCTCGCCGAGCCCCACTACCGCACCGGCAGGCCGGTGCGCGACATGTTCGCCGAGGACCGGGCGGCCATGCTGCCGCTGCCGGGCACGCCCTTCGACGCCGTGCGCTGGGAGCCCAGGACCGCCGACAGGGACGGCCGCGTCGAGGTGGACGGCGTGCTCTACCTCGCCGGCCCGTCGTGGCACGGCTGGCACCTGCTCGTGGGCCTGAGGGCCCGCAGCGTCGAGGTCGCCGACGAGCGCGGGCGGCACATAGTGACGCTGCCCCGAAAGTGGCGCGACGACGGCGAGACCGTCCGCGACCCCGCGTCGCTCATACCGGCGCTCTCCGCCAGGCCGCGCGCCTGGGATGAGTCGCCCGTGCGACGCGACCTGCCCGCCGCGCTCGTCGGCGCGATCGACCGCATGGGCGCGGCGGACCGCAGGCGCACCCTGCGCTCCGTCGAGCGCGCCTCGCGGCGCAGCGGGTTCGCCGCCGCCGTCGAGGCGGCCACGGAGATAGCGGCCTCGGGCCGCGTGCCCGACGATGCCTCCGTCGACGTGCTCGCCAGGAGGATCGCGCAGGGGGCGGTGGGCGCCGCGGGAGCCGCCGACCTCTCCGTGTACGACTCGTTCATCGGCGGGGGTGGTCTGTGATGGGCGCCGTCGAGGACAGGATAGTCGGGGCCGGGGTGCGCTGCTCGCTCACCAGGTCGGTCCTCACCGAGTGGGCGTCCTCGGGCACGCCCAGGCAGCGCGAGCACCTGCTGGGCTACCTCGAGGCGGAGGCCGCCTCGCGCGACGCCGCGCGCAGGGCGCGCATGCTGAGGCGCGCGCAGATACCCGTCTCCAAGTCGCTCGACGCTTTCGACTGGTCGCCGGTCACGCTGCCCGAGGGGCTCGGCAGGGAAGACCTCGAGACGCTCTCCTTCGTGGGCGCCCGCGAGGACCTCGTGCTCATGGGCGACGTCGGGACCGGCAAGACCCACATGGCCTGCGCGCTCGCGTCGATGGTGTGCATGGCGGGGCGGGAGGCCCGCTTCTTCACGGCGTCGTCGCTCGTGATGCGCCTCAGGCGCGCGAAGGACGAGGACCGGCTCGACCGGGAGCTGTCCGCGATCGGGAGGGCCGAGATGATCGTGGTCGACGAGCTCGGCTACCTCCCGCTCGACGCGGAGGGGGCCAGGCTGCTGTTCCAGGTCATATCGGCCGCCTACGAGCGCCAGTCGGTGGTGTTCACCACCAACCTCGAGTTCAGCATGTGGGGCAGCGTCTTCGGGGATGACCAGATGGCTGCGGCCGTGATCGACAGGGTCGTCCACCACGGCAGGCTCGTGCAGTTCAGGGGCGAGTCGTGGCGCGTGCGCCACGCTCTCATGGGCGGCGGTGCGGCGTGACGGGGCTGGCCCAGGTTTCGGTGACGGGGTGGCTCACTTTGCCGTGACGGATGCCGTCGCGCATCTGTCGTCAGATGACGGGAAGTGGCTCACAAATTCGTGACGGCGGTGGCTCAATAGGGCTTGACAAAACACAAAGGGACGCCCGGCAACGGGCGTCTTTTCATGTCTACAAGGGGTGCGTGGGCTCGAACCGCGAGGTCGCAAGGCCCCAGTGGCGGTATGCGTTAATACCAGTCTCGACACCTTTCTTCAAGAGAACGTACAATGCCAAGTGCCGTATCGAAGCGAAAGGTATCCCATGAGATTGTCTCGCCTAACGAGAGTCTTCTCTTGCATCCTGGCTGCCGAGCTGCTCTGCCTTCAGGCACCATCGAATGCCGCAGCTACCGAGTCTTCCGCAACCATTGATGCTGCAAACATTGTCGAGTCCATCGATGAAACGGATGTTGAGAGTGCTGCAGAAGTCTTAGAAGTAATCGATGACAATTATGCCTTAGGGGCTGAAGGCGCCTCGAACGTTGTAACTGATTCAGAAGTAACCGAGGTAGATGGCACGATAAGCAGCGAGGAAGCATTTGCGGATGCTGCGGAAAACGAAGCTGTTGTGGCTCCAGGCATTGAAGTGGGGGTTCTGGATGATGGAACTGTTGTCACAGAAGGCAACTCCGATTCTGGCGAAGCCACCAATGGTCAGGAAAACCGTGTAGAACTCAACAGTGGAGCCCAGAGGAGCTCGAATTTCATCTCGGTCGACGATACTTTTACAACTTCCGATGGCACGTTTGAGCTGGTGATGGGTGGGCTCAAAGAAGAAAATCGCAAGGCAGTCATCGAGGCACTCGAGAAGTATTACGTTGTTGGATCACAGACGCCTCTAATCCTCGTTGACGAAGCCTTTCCTGATGCCGAGAAGTATGATAACCAACCAGATGTGAATCGCTTGACTGGTGATGGATTCTTTGACTCCATGCATTGTTGGGCCGCTTCGACTTCCAACATACTCTGGGTATCGGGATGGGCGCCTCAGATACTCAACCCTAAAACCGGAAAGCCCTTTTCCTCCGAAGACGATGTGTTCGAGTATTTCAACGCATCCTTCTCCGATGCAGGATCAGAGTGTAAGAGCGGAATCGATTG
>CACXZL010000287.1 GCA_902772085.1 uncultured Coriobacteriaceae bacterium
CGCTCACTTCGAAAACGGGCTTCGGGTTTGAAATCTTGGGTAGACTTCCCCGTACGGTCGGTATGGCGCCCTCCGTTTGCGCTGGTAGGAGGCTCGCAAATTTGGCCCCGTGATTTCGGAGCCCGATATTTCAAACCCGAAGGCGCTTTTCGAAGTGAGCGAGCACAAAAAAACCAGCCTCTCCCAAGCTGCGGGTCGTGAGGGTGCCTCCGTGGCTTTTTTGCCGCATGCGACCACGGGACAAAGCGTTCTGGACGGTGCTCTATGAGAAGATTTGACGCATACAGTTCTGCCCTGCTCGTCCTGCGGCAAGCTTATGATCAGAATCTCAGTAACGAGTTCATCCTGGCGTGCAACGATGCCGACGACAAACGTGCGTACAAGTTGCTCACATAATTCTTGTACACGCTGTTGTTGATTTGGCGAGAGAGTGTTTGTGCCCGTTTCGATACAGCCCACGACTCTGTCCCTTGTGCATTCCTGTAAGCGGCGACTCAGGAAGTGGGCGAGCGAAGCGAGCGCGGAGCCGCTTGCTGGCATGAGCAGGAGCCAGGGGTGTGGGCTGTATCTCTGTTTCTACAATTGGCGCGAGTGATATCCCAAAAGCGGTTACTTTTTTCTCGTGCTTCGCGTACTATGGATACATTCTTGAGCGTTGATGCTCCAGCGACGTACCGATAGGACCACCATGGCAAAGAAGAACATAAAAGACACCGCATACACCAACCTGCTCATGCTTGCGGACCTCGGGATTCCGGAGGCCGTGCGCTTCCGTGACGCGCTTGGCCTCGAGGGAAATCCGATGCAGTCACTGGCGCGCGTGCCCTTTGCCAGCAAGATTCCCCTGTGCATATCCACCATCTCGGAGATTCTGTATCAGCGGACGAACGACCTCATAGACCAAGAGCGCAACCCCACCATTCTCGACTTGGCTTGTGGGTATTCGCCACGTGTACTTGTTATGGCGCCTCGTGGCTACACCTACATCGGCGCTGACCTGCCCGTCGTCGCTGAGGAGCTCATCGCCAAGCGCTCTCAGCTCATTCCGGGGAGCCCCAATCTCTTTGCGGGCTATCGTTGCGTGGACGTTGCTGACGAGGAACAGATGCAGAGGGTGTTGGCGGGGCTTCGCGAGAGAATCACCATCGTCACGCAGGGACTCCTCACCTACCTGACTATTGAGCAAAAGCTCGAACTCATGCAGGGCATACGGTCGCTGCTTGAGCGCGACGGTGGTTGTTGGATCATCCCAGACGCATGCCCCGACCGTATGCTACCTGCCACGTTTGACGCCATCATGGGCAGGGTCGGCTCCTCGATGGTGCAGGGAATCTACAAAATCGTGGACAAGCAGGTGGGTCGTTCACGCGAAGAGAACGGCTGGCAGAGTATCGACGAGATGACCGACGCACTTGAGGGATTTGGGTTCTCGGTGAAACGCGTGCCGCTGTATCGCAGGGAGCTTCCCCTGTGGTGCCTCGATCGGCTGGATCCCAAGGCGGAAGACAGGCTCATCGTGGCGTGGCAGTCGATGAGCTCACTCGTGGTGACGCTGTCGGAGTAGCGCAGTGGGGAAGAGGTTCATTCGATGAACGAGGACTTCGTGGGAGTCACGACGCTTTTTGCCATCTTCGGTGCGGCGCTGCTGCTCTATGGCTTCGTGCTCTTTCGCACGGGAAACAAGGACCTTCTGCCGCTGCGTGCCCAGCACTCCGTGCGCGGCAAGGCCGACGTAATGCGCGTGGGCAAATACGTACTCATCATCGGGGCGATTCTCTTGGTGGTGATGTTGGTGGCAATCTTAATAAACCCCTATTAGGACCAGACAAGTGACTTGTCCCCTTGTCTTGTTAGGGAATCCTAGCCCTCTTCGACAAAACCGGGGACGCGAAGGGAGCCGATGCCGACGACATCGTGGAGACGGATCTTGTTGCGCACGCCCTTTGGACGCACGAGCATCTCGCCTCCGCTTCGAAGGAGCACCTTATCGCCTGCGGCGGCGAGAGTCTCATCGGTGATGAGAATCTGTCCACCCTTCGTGAAGCCCTCAACGCGTGAGGCAAGATTGACGTTGCGGCCGATCATGTCGTATTTCATGCGCGCTTCGGAGCCGATGCAGCCTACGATGGCCTCACCGGTATGGATGCCAACGCCCATCTCGATTTCTGGATATCCCTGTGCACGATTCCATGCATTGATCTTTTCCATGTGCCGTTGCATGGCGACCGCGCTGTAGATGGCATCTCTCGCGGCATCGGGGTTCTCCTGCGGTGCGCCGTACAAGACTACGATCGCATCGCCTACGAACTCAAGGATGTTGCCGTGCCAGCCGTCGGCGATGAAGATCATGTCCTCAAGATAGTGGTTGAGCAAGCGGATGTAGTCCTCGGCGCCGAGCGTCTCAGAGAGCTCGGTCGAACGCCTGAGGTCGGTAAACATCATCGTCACTTCGCGACGCTCGCCGATGACGACGGCGTCCGAATGGGATGCGAGCTGCTCCATTACCTCCTTGGTCACGTAGCGGCCCATCAAGAGACGGTGCTCTTTGTCGTTCTCTGCGATCACGCGCTTCAGCCGATCGATCTCTTGCTGGAGCTCCTCGATGCGCTTGTTTGTCACGTGTGCGGATGCGTCGGCGCTCATAGCTCTATCGTTTCGCCTTCTCGTGCGTAGCGTGCTTGTTGGCATCCGAGCGCGCGCTCGCGCCCAAGCAGCGTTTCGTCGGTGCTGCGGGGGTCGTGGTGGATAAGGAGCAGGCGCTTTGCACCGCATCGCTCCATGAGTTTGATGCCCTCACGCGCGGTGGAGTGTCCGAAACCGCGATGAGCCTCGTAGTCGTCTTCATCGTATTGCGCGTCATACAAGAGCAGGTCGGCGTTTCGCGAGAACTCAGCAAGTCGAGTAGAGGCTTCGGCACCGTGCTCGAAATCCGTGGCGTAGACGACTGACTTCCGGACAAAGCGCAGCTTGATGCACACGCAACCGCCCGGATGGTTGCCGCTCATGGTCTCCACCTGTATCTCTCCGTATCGCATCGCCCGTGGAAGGGCATCGATGGTCAAGTTGCCAGAGTAGCTGTGGAGTTGAACAGGCCAAAGGGGAGGAGCATACAAGTGCGCGAGGGAGTCCTGGGCATCCTGTGCATCAGAGGCAGGGACGTAGATCATGGTCGTCGCCTCAGGCTGAGAAATCCTCCCATACATGCCCAGGCCGAGCAGGTGATCCACGTGCAAGTGGCTCAGCAGTATGGCAGGAGGATGTGCAAACGTGACCGGTGCATTAATGAGTCCACTTCCAGCGTCGAGGATAAGGCTCGTCTCACCAGTCTCCACGAGGTAACACGACGTGTTTCCGCCAAAGACGGAGAAATCGCTTCCGGAGACGGGGGTTGACCCTCGGGTACCCAGTACCGTGACGCGCATGCCTTCGCTTCGCGATGCCAACTGTTCGGATCCCTCCTATCCGCGAGCTCGTCTGGCGCTAAACATCATGCTTGTGAGTCGGGCTACGAGAGACGCGCTCTTCTTTTTTCCTGCATTCTCCGCTTCGATTGCGTCGTATACCGCGCGTTGTGCCTCGCGATAGCGCTCGTCTCCCTGTTTTGCCATCTGCG
>CACXZL010000288.1 GCA_902772085.1 uncultured Coriobacteriaceae bacterium
GCTTGCTGGCATGCGCGGGGACAAGGGGCATGAACGGTAGCTTACAGGTTTTTGCAGCGGCGTTTCGAGAACGAAAATAAGTCACCAGCGGTACCAAGCCCAGCGTCTCTCTACCCAACAAGACCCATGCCCCATAGAGGAGCGTGGGCCTTTTCTCAATCATCTATCTCGATAACGCAGGTCGTCACCTCACTGCAAACCTTACTGCAAATCGTTCAATCGGTGCAGGAAGGCGGCCATGTCTTGGCGCACGACGATGACCTCGGGCCGATACGTGCCGTCGGGGAAGCCGGTAGACACGCCTGAGGCACCGAGCCACAGCACCTCACGGAAGTGCGGGGTGTCCTCGTCCACGTCTGAGAAGGCGTCCATCTGCTCCTCGCTGGGCTGCCAATCCTCCGTGGCACCGCCCTTGTTCGCGAGCTTCGCCAAGCGGAAGAGGAAGGCGGCCATGTCCTGACGCACGACCGTACTCATGGGACGGAACGTGCCATCGGGGAATCCCGTAGAGATACCCGATTCGGCTAGCCACAGAATCTCGCGGTAGTGCGGAGTGTTCTCATCCACGTCGGTGAAGGCAGCCTTCTGCTCATCGGTCGGTTGCCAATCCTCGGCCAACCAGCTTTCATCGACCTTGCCCCAGAGCTTCGCCATGCGGAAGAGGAAGGCGGCCATGTCGCAGCGCACGACCTCGCCCATCGGACGGAACGTGCCGTCGGGGAAGCCGGTGGAGATGCCATTGTCTGCCAGCCAGTAGATGTCCTCCTCGTGCGGCGTGGCGTCCGACACGTCGGGGAAGACGTTGCGCCGAGCGGCGGCAACCACATGCGGAATGAAGTCCTTTCCGCCGCCTTCCTCCTTGCCTTCCACACCCGGCTGATACGTCTTGCCGGTCTCCAGTCGGAGTTTTCCAAGCTCGAGATACAGCGACTCAGGATCGACGGTAAGACCGGTGAGGTTTGCCGTCAGATGAAGCTCGGGCCTGTCGGACAGCGCGGTGTTCCATATATCCACACTGGTCGACCCGCAGCTACTCACGAATATCGAATAGTAGTTGTTGTTTGGATTCGACACGTATGCCTTCAGATTTGCAAGCTCATCCGCCGTGATCTCCACGGTATAGAAGTTGTTTGGCAGTGGGATTCCATCAGGTCTGAACTGCTTGTACACCTCACGGTTTACATGAATGCCACCTGTGGAGGGAGAGTTTGCCGGATTCGAACCGGTGACCTTCGTGATCATGTACATACGCTCAAGCGTGGCAAGCGTACTGTCGAAGGCCACTGGCCAGTCCGTCTCGTCACCACGCATGTACGCATTCGCCTGCTCCAAGAACGCCTGCACTTCCTCGCTCTCCGCAAGCGGGCTGCCCTCTATTGCCCTCACGACCGTCTCCAGATTCGATTCGTCAAATCCAAAGTTTGAAATCGTGATCCCTTCGCCCGCCTTGAGCAAAATCGTCTCAGGATCCGACTTCGCTCCGTTCGGATGCCTGATGAAGTACGACTCGCGGTCCTCAAGGCCCAGCTCATTGTCGTTATAGAGAGCCGGATCGGAAGAGTACTTGTCCGGATTTCTCGCAGCGTCCTGCATGAGGTCGATATAGCGCTGCGTGGGTTGGTAGTAGTTATAGAAGCTCACGTCGAGGTCTGTGTCCTCATATGTGGCAAACATCACCGCGCCGTGCCCAATGATTGACTCCTTCACCATGGGGCGACCCCATATCGTAAGCCTGCCCACGACCCTTTCGCCCTGGTAGTCTCCCACAATCACCTTGCACGTCGCCTTCACGGACTTGTTGCTCGAGCCGGCGTACGCCGTCACAACAACCGCCTTGCCTTCCGCGGGGACGTCGCCTACGAGCTTGATGGTACCCGCCTCGTCTACCTCCACCAGCGGATCTGAGGACTCATAGGTGACGCTGGCATCGTACACGGGAAGGAACTGGTACAGCAGGCCCTGGTAGCGCACCGACGCGTTGAGCTTGTAGGTGTCGCCCTTTGAGGCGAGACGGATGCTCTTCGGAACGTCTCGAACGGTTGCCTCCCTGAAGCCTACCGTGATGTCGGCATCCTCGTTTGCGACGAAAGACTCGCCCGGCCTCACGGCGTTTCCGTTGTAGGAGAGAGACGAAACCACGGTTTCGTTCGTCTGCGTGGGCACCACCGTGATCTCGGAGCCCTTCGGCACCAGGTAGCCCGAGTACTGCAGCTCAAGGTCGCTGCCTTCAGCATTCTTGTAGTACACCTTGAAGGGACCCTCGTTGTAGGTGATCTCCGCGAAGTCGTCCTTGTTTTCATAGACCTCGATGGCAAGGAGCTGCCCCATGAGGTCGTTGGTCTTCGAACAGGCAAGTACCGAAACAATGCCAGGACCTGTGGTCACGATTTCGGTGTGAGAGTCATCCGTAAACTCAGCGATCCCCTCGTTTGGCAGCACGAACCGCCAGACAAGCGCCTTGGAGGGCGACTGCTCCTCCCCCACCAGAAGCTCGGCGAAGTCGTAGACGCTCACCTTTGCGCCGATGGGAAGCTGCATGATGGCATTCGTCTTTGCCTTGACGGTCGCAGCCTCATATGTCACGACCAACTCGCCGTAACGCTCGGGCATCACCACCGCATAGGCCCCCTCAGTGGCGTCGTAGTGCGCGGCGTCGAGCACGGAAGTGCCGTTGAGCGTGATGTTTGTGAGCATGTGCTGGCACTCGAGACCGACAACCGAGCTCTTGACAAACACCTTGGTACCGCTCCGCAGCTCCTCCCGAGGGCCAAGGACGAACTTCCCGGTGCCGTCGTAGCGATAGACTTCGGTCTCGATGCTTGCTGCATCCGGCTTGACGATCTTCGTGGAGAGAAGGTTGAGTGCGCCCTCGTCACCTACCTGGATCCTGTACGTGGCCGGCAGCGCATCAACGCAGAAGGATATCCAGCCGTCCGCGCACTCGCTGGGAAGCACCTTGCCTTCCGCGTCCGTCACGTAGTAGCCCCGCCCTTCTTGCGGATTGCTGATCTTGGCCTTGAACCAGACACCGTTCTTTGGCATGTTTTCAGCATTCAGCGAATAAGTGCGTCCGTTGATGCCGAAGTCAATCCCCGTGATGGCAGTCGCTCCGTCGTGTGCAGGCGTCGAAGCAACGCCCACCTCGATCACTTGACTGTCCTTGTCGTAGACTACGGCTTGTCCGGTCTTTGCGGCATCCACGAGCGACGTCATGTCGCTGCGAGCCGCATCGATCTGGAGCGCACCGTCCTCGTACGTGTAGGTGACGGGACTGACCTTCTTCGGGGCGCTCACGTATACCCAGCCGGTCTCGTCCTCATAGCCTGCGCCGGGCTCTGCCACGCCATCGGCGTTGTTGAGATAATGACCAGGAAGCTTGTTCGCGATTTCGTCACGCACGGTCTTTGGCGCGTCAACAAGAGCGAAGATGCCCTCGCCCGTCGGATCGAGCCTGTAGGCAGTGTCCGCTCCGTCCCGCGTACCGACGGCCGCATTCCACGCACGCAGCGCAACCGTCGCGCAGCTGTTCTTCAATATCGAGAAGTTGTTGAGGTTTCCGTTCATATACGCAAACAGCGTATGAAGCTGCTTC
>CACXZL010000289.1 GCA_902772085.1 uncultured Coriobacteriaceae bacterium
GTCTTCTACGAGACGCACCAGCGTGGCAGGCTCGTCGATTTCGGGCAAGCCTGCGTTTACGTCGAGAACCTGTGCGCCGGCTCGTTCTTGGCTGATCGCTTCGCCCATGATGTAGTCGTAATTGCTCGTGCGCAGAGCCTCTTTGAGGCGCTTCTTGCCCGTCGGGTTGATGCGCTCTCCTATGACGCCAATCTCGCCCGGAGCAAGCGAGAAGAGCTGCTGGGCGCTGGTAACGACGAAGGGACGCCGCGCCAACTGAGAATCCGCAGACAAGACCCCCGCCGCCTTGGACTGCGCGAGCACGCCGTCCCGGCTCGCCACCCGTGCCTCCGACGTCACGGGTTCGCAATCCTGCGCCACCGCCCGCGCTCCAGATGCCGTGGGCCAGCCATTCCGCGTCGCCGCCCGTTCCTCGAGCAGCGCCTTCTCCCCCGCGATGTAGGCTGGCGTGGTACCGCAGCAACCGCCGAGCACCGTCACGCCGGCGTCTAGCATGGGCTCAACGGCGCGGCAATACTCCTCGGGGCCGATGTCGTAGGTCGTGACGCCGTCCACCACGCTGGGCAGCCCCGCGTTTGCCTGTACCATCACCGGACAACGCGCCCACGCACACATGCGCTCTACGAGCGGCGCGAGGTCGGCGGGGCCGAGCGAGCAGTTTATGCCCAGCACGTCCACGCCCAGCGCACCCAGCGTGATGGCAGCGACCTCCGGCGTGGTGCCGAGGAAGGTACGGCCGTCCTCGCCAAACGTCATCGTGCAGAAGACGGGCAGGTCGGAGTTTTCCTTTGCCGCAAGCACCGCCGCCTTCGCCTCGAGCAGATCCGCCATGGTCTCGATCACAAACAAGTCCGCACCTGCAGCATCGGCCGCACGCACCTGTGCGGCAAAGAGGTCGTACGCCTCGTCGAAGCCCAAGGTCCCAAGCGGTCGGAGCAGCGCTCCCGTGGGACCGATGTCGGCCGCTCCAGTGGGACCGATGTCGGCCGCGACGTAGCGGGCCCCCGCGTCCCGCGCACATCGCACGGCCGCCTCAAAGACCTGCGCAACCGTGGGTACGCGTACGAGTCCCGATGCTCGCGCACCTTCCGCCAGCTTGCGTGCGTTTGCGCCGAAGGTGTTTGTGGTGATCACGTCACTGCCGGCCGCGACGTAGGCCGCATGGATCGCCGTGACCTTCCGCGGGTCGGTGAGGCAGAGCAGCTCGGGCACGTCTCCCGCCGCGAGCCCCGCCTCCTGCAGCATCGTGCCCATGCCGCCGTCAAAAAGCAGGGTCCTTGTGCCGGCAAGCACCTCGGCAAGGCCCTTGTCTGCCACACGCACGCGGCGTGGCGCAAGGGTATCGGCAGGTCTATGTACATTGGCGTTGACTGTCATGGCAACTCCTTTGCGCACGGGTCGAAATCACACGAGGACAGGCTTTGCGCGTCACCCGAAACGACGTCTTTGGGGCATCTCCGTCGTCCTTTGGCTTGAAGGCCCCTCCTTCTGTCAATACAAGGATGTACGGGATTGTATACGAGACGAGGCGTTTTTTGCATGTCAAAAGAGGTTTAGCCCCTTTTGGCGTTCTTGCAGGTAAAGCCGCGGGAGCGCAGGACGCAAAACTCCCTGAGCGCGCAAATCGCGCACGACGAGGCGAGCCCCGGCTGCGGTGTAGGATGCATCCCGACGATAGCGGTGACGCTCTTGGTGGGAACCATCAGATTGCTGGGCGTAAGCGTGATGCCCAGGCGCCGCGTCGCATTGAGCACCGTCAACAAGGACGGCTGCACCTCCAACGGCAGATCCCCGTAGCCAGGTGAGAATCGCCAGCTACAGTACAGCCCACGTTCGGCGGCGGCGAAACGCACCTGCGCCTCGGTCTTGTTTGCGAGACGTTCGATGGCCTCGGTGGCCGCAGCGTCAAAGACCACCTGCCCCAGCGGATCCTCCACCGAAAGACGCCTCAACTCGCGGTCCACCCCGTGCCCCAGCGTCGCCGCAAAGAAGGTCACCTCCCTGGCATCCTTCAGGTGCTCGGCAATGCTCTTACCCGGCAACTCCAGCGGCAGCGCATCAACCGCAAACGCACGGCTGACCACCATGGGTCGCGCAACCTCTTCGCAACGAGCCATCGCGTCGCGGATACGCCCTTCCAGCTCTGAGGTAATCTCTTGACCGGCATGTCCCAGATAGCGAAGGACTTCCCGGAAGCGCGTTTCGACGCCCACTTCAAAGGACGAGCCATCGCACGAGCCAAGCCGCGGACGCGTCTCCCCTTCAAGCAACTGGCCGTCGCTACGACTCAAGGTAGCCACACTCCACAAGGGCCTCGTGGGTCGCCTGAGCCACGGAAGGCTTGTTCATGCTGTAGATGTGCAGGCCGTCAACCCCGTTTGCCGCCAGGTCGCGCAGCTGCTCGCACGCATACTCCACACCCGCCAGCTCCTGGCTTGCAGCGTCGTCACCTGCGGCGATGAGGCGCTTGATCACACGGGAGGGGATGCTCGCGCCACAGGTGAATGCCATCCTCGTGATCTGCTTGGTACTGGTAAACGGCATGATGCCCACGGTAATGGGAATCTTTATGCGAGCACGTACGCACGCCTCGCGAAACCTATAGAAGTGCTCGTTGTCAAAGAAGAGCTGTGTGACCAAGAAGTCCGCGCCGGCGTCCTGCTTGGCCTTCAGCCGCTCGATGTCGGCTGCAAACGACGGGGCCTCCACGTGGCCCTCCGGATAGCATGCCGGCTGCAAACGACGGGGCCTCCACGTGGCCCTCCGGATAGCATGCCGCGCCTACGCACAGCTCAGGATCTGTCTCTTTGAGGTAGGCGATAAGCTCGTTCGCATAGGCGAAGTCGATTGCCCCACGACCTGGCATGCGGTCGCCGCGCAGAGCGAGGATGTTTTCCACGCCGCCGGCGCGAAGTTGTGCAAGATAGGCATCCACGTCTGCCCTCGTGGAGCCAAGACACGTAAGGTGCGCAAGGGCGTTTGTGCCGGTGTCGTGCTGAATCTGCGAGGCGATGCGGGCGGTGTTTCCGGTGTTTCCCGAGCCGCCCGCGGAAAACGTCACGCTGATCCAGTCGGGCTTCTCACGCGCCATGCTGCCCGCGATGGCCATGGCCTGCTCCACGGGCAGGTCTCCCCGAGGCGGGAAGATCTCAAACGAAAACGTCTGCTTGCGAGCCATGATCTCGGAAATGCGCATGATTGGCACCTTTCTCCGGCCGTTCCGTTCAAAAAAGAGATTATCGTTCCACTTTACGAGCGCGTTGGTCGAGAACTACACGCGATAACGCATTTGTAACGTTGGCGGGTCCGCTAGTACGGCTCGCCAAGCGGTGGGATGCGCTTGAGATATGCCCACACGACCTGCTTCTGTCTGCTGCTCGCGAGCGCGGCCTCGAAGCCGCCGAGGTTCAGCACGCGCATCCCGGCCACCTGCACCACCCTGCCAGGCGAGAGCAACGCGTCATCAAGATTCGCCAGTTCGCAGAGGTTTTCGGCGTATGCGTTGCGTATGACCATTGCCGCCTCGTCATCGCATGCGACGAGCGTGGAAGGGTCAAGCGCAGTCACGGCGCGTCTCAGGAGCTCTGGCGTCACCGAGGTATCTATGGCGGCCCAATCCTCCGGCGCGTACCCGAGCTTGTTTAGCGCGGCTCTCAGCGCCTTGCCGTCCGCGCCACTGAGCAACGTCCCACCAGCCTGCTCAGCCGGCCCCGGCCGGCCCTTCGCAAAAAGCACCGACGAGAAGGCGTTTCCCGACGTCCTTACGCCCATGCGTTCAAGAAGCTCCAACTCAGCACGCATTTTTTGCACGTATCTCTGACCGCGCGTCGCCCCTTTGACTCCCATTTGCCTTATTGCCTCTCCGTGTGCCTGTATGAAGTAAACAAAATCGGGTATAACGTACAACAAGACTAGTCCAATATTTCGTGAAAACGCAGAGAAAGGAAATATCATGGCAGCAGAACTGACCGCCGCAACGTTTCAGTCCGACGTCGTAGATGCCACCAAGCCCGTCCTTGTGGACTTCTGGGCAAGCTGGTGCGGTCCTTGTCGCGCTCTCAGCCCTGTCGTTGATGAAATCGGCAAGGAGATGGCCGATCGCCTCACCGTGCTCAAGTGCAACGTAGACGAGGAAAGCGCGCTGGCGCAGCAATTCGGCATCATGTCCATCCCCACCCTCATCCTCTTCAAGAACGGTGAAGTCGCCCACACCATGATAGGCAACAACCCCAAGGCATCCATCGTGGAGCAGATCGAGGCTCACCTGTAGGCCGCAACGATACCCATCTCACGGGGTGCTCCCCTCTCCGCTCGCATCGCATGCGGAAAGGGGAGCACCCCTTTCGTGTTTTATAAGCTCTTTTGGGGTATGCTTGTAGGAGGAAGGAGGCGATATGCGCATCAGAGAGATTCTGCGAGACAACTTGACCTACATCGTGGTGGCCATCTCGGCCGTCGTCTTCTTGGCGCTGCTCCAAGACGTGCGCTCGGACGACATCTTGCGACTCGATGCCACCGCCTATTCTTTTCTGGTGCTCAAGCTGCGCAGGCCATGGCTCACCACCGTCATGGAGGGATTCTCAAATCTCTCTTCGCCCATCGTCATGGGCGGGATGTTTCTCATGGTGGTCGCCTTCGCACCAGGAAGAAGACCGGGAATGTGCGCGGCAATCAACCTCGTATGTGTCGTGGGCATAAACCAAGTGCTCAAGTACATCGTGCACCGGCCTCGGCCCGACGGCTTCCGTCTCATCTCCGAGGTAGGCTACAGCTTTCCATCGGGCCATTCCATGGTGTCCATGGCGTTCTACGGACTGTGCGCATGGATGGTGTGGACCTATGAGCGCGACCGTATCATACGGTGGTTTTGCTGCCTGTCCTTTGGGCTCATCGTGCTTGCGGTGGGCATGAGCCGCGTGTATCTGGGCGTGCACTACGCCTCGGACGTCATCGCCGGATTCTGCGTGTCGTTGGCATGGCTCGCCATCTACACCAAGGTGGTGTGTCCGCTCTTCATGCCAGAAGAGCGACAGCTCCACGCCGAGGAGGTCGCCAGTCCCAGCTACGTGAAACCCGAGCGCCTCTACGTGGCCGACAATACCGAAGCCATGCGTGCCCGCCACATGCGCTGGGAGCGCCACAAGCTCCCCAAAGACGACGACCCGTCATAAAGAGGAATCCGTCTGGATGGCGACCACAAGAGTGACGTAGCCCAAGAGTTGGACAAAATGGCTCAGCCCCAATGGCTCAGCCTCCAAGCAAGCGCCGAGTCTATTCGACGCCATGGAGAACGCCACGCTGACACAGTCCTCCCTGCGTCGCGCGGCTACCTTCCAGGGCGCCTTGCGGGCTTGACGTTTGCTTTTCGGCACGCAGGCTATATCTATCTGAAAAACTGCAGGAATCTCCAGTTACTATCGTCCTTCTTGCTCTGAGTAGGCTTGAGCCGCACGATCTCGGCGTGCTTGATGGTGCCGTCCGAAGTGACCAGCACGCGTCCGATGGTGGGTCCGTCCGCCGTGCGAGGAAACGTGGGGCTTCCTGGGTTCATCACCAGAATCTTGCCCGAGCCACCTGGCGTGCTCTCCCACTCGATGAACGGTCGGTGGCTATGACCGCAGATCGCCACGTCACACGTCGTCAAATCCAGCCGTTCAACGTAGTGGCAGATCTGCCAGCGTAGCCCGCTGCGATACAGACGCGTGACGCGACCGACTTCCGGGCCGTAGTCCATACCCCAGTCGTTGTTTCCCAGGCACATTGCCATAGGCGCGATGTCGCACAACGCTCTATAGTCCTCGTACCCGCAGCAGTCGCCAGCATGCATGATCATGTCCGCGCCTTGCAGCGCCTCGAGCAACTCGTCTGAAAGGCGACCATGGGTGTCGGACACGATATCGAATCGCATGATGCCGTCTTGTGAGGAGACCTGCGCTGACATGCCGCATACCCTCTACAGGCCGAGCGCGCGCTTGAGCGCGACGACGCGACGACGCGACACGGAGATCTTCTTGCCCTCCACGCCATTGATGCCGAGCTGCAGGATGCCACTTGAGATGGTCTCCACGTCCTCGACGTAGGCGAGGTTTACGATGTAGCCACGATGCACGCGGAAGAAGCCGTGCTCGGTGAGCTTGGCCTCGAGCCGTGCAAGCGAGATGGTGGAGAGGTAGCGATCAGAATCGGTGTAGATGCAGGAGTAGTCGTCCTTCGCCTCGATGTAGCGAATCTGATCCACCGGCACGAGCACCTTGCGACCGCTCTTTTCCA
>CACXZL010000290.1 GCA_902772085.1 uncultured Coriobacteriaceae bacterium
TGCTGCCCGTGCTCTGCGACGGCACCTTCGCCTTCGACGTGGTCGTGCACGACGAGAGGACGGAGCCCGCATGGGAGGCATGATCTCCACTCGCCCCGCCTCGGTCGTCTACACCGACGCGCAGCGCAACGACCTCGGCGAGCTCTCGGGCGCGCGCCTCGACATGGAGGTTGGCGACACAGAGGACTTCCAGCTCACCTGCCCCGCCGAGTACCCCATCTCCGGCGGGTCGCTCGTCTACGTGGACGGCACCAGCTGGGGAGGCATCGTGGACCACCGCGTGCCGACCACCGGCAGCCCCACCACGAGCTACCGTGGGCGCACGTGGGCGGGCGTCATGGCGGAGCGCATCGTGAGGCCGCCTGCTGGCGAGGACTACTACGAGTACGACTGCGACGCCAACGAGCTGCTGCGGGCGCTGGTCTCGTCGCTGGGGCTGGGCTGGCTCTTCGCCGTGCCGGACGGCGGGGCGGGCATCCGCCTGACGGGGAGGTTCGACCGCTACGCCGACATGTGGGCGGGCATCCGCAAGGCCGCGCGGTCCGCAGGGGCGAGGGTCTCGGTGCTCTGGGGAGGGACGCGCGCCGTCCTCACCATGGTGCCCAGGAGGGTCGTGGAGGCCGACCCGTCGCGCGCGCCAGCGACGGTCGACGAGCCGTGGCGCGTGGTCAACCACCTCGTGTGCCTCGGCCAGGGCGAGCTCTCCGACCGTGTCGTGCTGGACCTCTACGCCGACGCGGACGGCAACGTATCGACCACGCAGACCCTCTTCGGGCCGGACGAGCGCGCCGCGACCTACGACTACAGCAACGCCGAGGCCGAGGAGCTGCTGGCGGAGGGCACGCGCAAGCTCCGCGAGCTGCAGGAGCGTAGCTCCGTCTCCGTCGACGCCTCGGCGCTCGACGAGGACGTGATGCTGGGGGACCTCGTCCGCGCCGTCGACGACTCCACGGGTGCCGAGGCCACCGCAGAGGTGACGCGCCTGGTGGTGCGCGTGGAGGACGGGCAGCTTCGCGTGAGCTGCGAGGCGGGAGAGGGCTCCATCTCCGGCGGCGGCGACGCGGCGGCACTCTCGGCCGCCGACCCCGAGCCGGGCATCGCCGTGGCCGCAGCGGCAGGCAGGGCCTCTGGCGCGGTGGAGGCCGCCGAGCAGGCCCTTCAGACGGCAGAGGACGTGCCGATCGTGGCTCTGTCCAGCACGAACGGAACCGTCTTCAAGCGCAACGTCGGCGTGTCGACGACCATCGTCGCGACCGTCTTCACCCCCGGCGGGCGCATCGAGGACGCCGCCGAGCTGCACCGCCGCTTCGGCAATGGCGCGTACCTGCAGTGGGGCTGGCGCGACGTGGTGACGGACGCGGACCACGCCCTGGTGGCCAGCGACCCGCGAATCATACTCGACGGCTTCGGGCTCACCGTGAGCCCGAAGGACATAGACGCGCAGGCGGTCATCACCTGCTCGCTCGTCTACTAGAACCGAAGGAGAGGATCAGGACATGGCGGTAAAGCACTCGGCGGAGGTCACGGTATACGATGTCTCCGACATCTACGGGGTCACCCTCACCAACGAGGCCGCAAGCTTCAAGGCGACCTCCGACACCAAGCTCGGCACGGCAAGCACGGCCACGACGAAGCCGCAGGCGTTCCAGGGCGCCGACCCCATCGCCTGCACGGTCGACGCGAGCGCATGCGTGCGCTCCGACACGTCGAACGTCACGGTCACGGTCAACAGCACCGGCGACAACGCCACGTGGCCCCTGGTCACCATCACGGTGGGGGCCAACGCGACGGCAGGCGGCACCGTGACCATCCCCGTGGTCATCGGCAGCGGCTCGGACGCCGTCACCATCGAGAAGGTCTTCAGCTACTCCATCGCGCTGAAGGGCACGACCGGGTCGACCGGGACGCGCGGCGCCGTCTGGTACAGCGGCACGGCCATCACGGGCACGTCCACCACGGCGACGATCTTCAGCAGCTCGGGCATCAGCTCGGCAATCGTCGGAGACATGTACCTCAACACCGAGACCGGCAACACTTACCGTTGCACCGTCGCGGGCAACGCGTCGACGGCAAAGTGGGTCTACGTCGACAACCTCACCGGACCGCAGGGGCAGACCGGTGGCACCGGCGCGACGGGGGCGGCAGGCGGTCGCTGGTACACGGGTACGGGCATCACCGGAACCTCCACGACGGCCACCGTATACAGCGGATCGGGCGTCTCGAGCGCCGTTGTCGGCGACATGTACATGAACACTTCCACGAGCAACTACTACCGTTGCACTGTCGCGGGCAACGCAAGCACCGCGAAGTGGGTGTACGCGGGCAGCTCGAAGGGCGCCAAGGGCGACACGGGCGACAACCCCTACACGCTCTCGCTCACCTCCGACAACGGAAACGTGCTCCGCAACAACGCGGGCAACACGACGTACACCGCCCACGTCTACCAGGCGGGCGCGGAGGTGTCCACGATGCCCTCGGGCCACTCCATCAAGTGGTACGTCGACGGGACGCTCGCCGAGACCGACACGTCCCTGCCCGCGCAGTACACCGTGGCCGCCTCCTCCGTGGATGGCAAGGCCGTCGTCCGCGCGCAGCTGGAGGGCTAGGCCATGGCCGTCAAGGCATCCGCCGAGGACACAGTCTACGACCAGACAGACGCAACCGCCATCCGCGAGTGGCACTACCCGTCCACCTCGGCCGTGGCACCCGCGAGGCCATCGACCACGCAGGCCTCCGCCACGCCTCCCGGCTGGTCGCTGTCTGAGCCCACCGTGTCCTCCGACGCGGACCTCGCCAAGTACGACTACACATGCCTGCAGACCGTGTGGGGAGACGGCACCTGCACCTGGGGCGAGGTGACCCTCTCGGCCAGCTTCGAGGCCGCGAAGGTCGCATGGAACAAGGCAAGCTCCGCCTATGCGGCGACGCAGCCCATCGCGTCTAAGACCTACGCGGGGCTCATCGGCTCTACCAACGACGCCGCCAACGCGAGCTTCTACTTCGCCAAGGTCCACCCGACGGCCTACGCCGCCGCGTGGATGGTCAAGCTGCGCTTCGCCGTCACGGCACCGACGGCCTACAGCCAGATCATCGACATCACGATCTGCGGTGACAATTCGAACTTCCGCTCCTACGACTCGTTCACCCAGTGCAACGGCTCGCGCGGCATCTACTACATCAACCTCTACCGCGCGACGAGCGCGGGAATTCGACACCCTTGTTTCTTATATCTGCGCATTTGGCATATTCTCCATCGCTGATGGCGGAATCGTCTACAACAAGGAATTTGATAGATTGTGGAATGCCGTCTTTGACTTTGGCTGGGGTAAAGCAGAGGTGACGCCGCATTTTTCGTTTGACCGTACGCCTGCGCCGGTCACACATACCGGCAAGGACATCCGCATGACCCTTGGCACGAAGAAGGGGGCTGCGCTGATGCTTTTTGGAAATCTTGGAGAAGAGGTGGTCGTGGAGTTCGATCTTAGTGGACTGAACTTCAAAAAGGCTAAGGTGACGAACGTCGTTACTGGTGAGGTC
>CACXZL010000291.1 GCA_902772085.1 uncultured Coriobacteriaceae bacterium
CTATCCACGGTAAGGTCTTCTTAGTGCTCTTCGGTAGGCACTATTTTCTGGCCGTCGGTAGGCACTTTTTTCTCCCGCTCGGAGCCCAAGGCCCTCCTCGGCCGAAGGCGCGGGGAAGGCCTAGCGTGGCCTTACGGAAAGGTCTTGCGGGTCAGTCCCTGTGCGCGTACAGCTCGGGGTGCTTGAGCCTGTACGACTCGCCCCTAAGCGAGAAGCAGCGCGCGTGGTGGAGGATTCGGTCCATCAGCGCCGTGGCGAGCACGGGGTCCTGCACCATCTCCGCCCAGTCCGGTATCTCCTTGTTGGTGGTGAACACCAGGCTCTGCCGCTCGTAGGCGTCCGAGACGAGGCTGAAGAAGCGGCTCGCCTGCGCCTTGGTGATGGGGGTGTAGCCGATCTCGTCCACTATCAGGAGCTGGCACTTGCGCAGGTAGCGAAGCCGGAAGCCAGCCTTGCGGTCCACCTCGGCGTCGTCCATGATCCTGACCAGCGACTCCATCTTCTCGAACGCCACCGTATAGCCCTCGTCTATGGCGAGCAGGCCGAGCCCGACGGCGACCATGGTCTTGCAAGACGCACCTCTCGCAGGCGTACGGCCGCGAGTGCTGCCTGAGGGGCCTCAAGACCTACTACATAAAGGCCAGCGAGCTCAAGGACCGGCTGGAGTCCGCCGTGAAGAGGGGAAACGCCTCCCGCGTGGTCGGCTCCCTCGTGAAGCCCTCCTGCCTCATCATAGACGAGGTCGGGCGCTGCGAGTTCGACAAGGCGTGCACCGACCTGCTGTTCCACGTGGTGGACAGGCGCTACGAGAAGGACGGGCCCAACACCATGATACTCACCAGCAACGCGGTCGCCAGCGACTGGCCGCAGTTCTTCACGGGCGACGACACGCTGCTGTGCACCCTCGACCGCATATTCGACAAGGCGTCGGTCTTCATGATGCGCGGGCCCAGCTACCGCGGCAGGGGGCTGGACACCTTCTCCGTGGAGGCCGTGCCGCAGGCGACCAAGCATCGGGGGGCACGGCCGATCGCGCCGTAGCAAAACGGCGCTGAACCAGTAACACTAAGGAGCAGACCTGCCGGCGCGTCGACATCAGGAGACGGACGGGATGCACGGGGCAAGCCCCCGCGTCCCGCCCGCCTCCTTTGTGGTTGGTTGATTTGACTTGACTCGGATTGGTTGAAATAGCCTGATGCCGGATGGTTGATTTAAGCCGACGCCAACATAGAGGCTATTGGAAACGCAGACAACGGTAGGACCTACGCAAACAACGCGTGATAATATTCATTCGAGGTCTCCGACGACCGCATCCAGGCCGTCCCCGTGGTACTCCTCCTGTTCCCCCAGCTCCTGGCTACGCGTCAAACGTGAATCAGCTAAATGATGAGAGCGATTGCAAGCCCAGCCCAGGCAACGGCCGTGCCGCCTGTCGCCGAGAAGTCGGCGGCATCGCCTGCGCCTGCCGTGCCGGCGGCCCGCCCATGCCTCGCGTCAAGCGTGCGCGACATGGGCAGCATCACGGCATAATGGTACGGAGCGTTGCGAGCTGTCTTGCAATTTGCACAACATTGGAGTGCATATAGCATAACCACGAGGCGAGGAGGGACCCATGAAGGATGCGACCGTGAACGCCCGCGTCGAGTGCGACGTCAAGGACCGTGCGGAGGAGATACTGAGGCAGATCGGCGTGCCAGTCTCTGTGGTCATCGACTCGCTCTGCCGGCAGATCATATTTCAGGGGGGCGTGCCTTTCCAGCTTACGCTCCCCAGAGGGCCGAGGGCTGCGGACGCCATGTGAGCCCCCGAGGTGGACGCCATGTTCGAGCGCAGCTACGTACAGTCCGTCGCCGGCGAGGGCACGCCCATCGAGGAGGCCTTCGCAGAGCTCGAGCGGGGGCTCGCATAAATGCAGACCTACGAGGTGGTGGCCAAGCTGGACGCCCTTGACGACCTCGCGGCGATTCGCGATCATATCGCGCACCGGTTCGGCTTTCCCTCTTCCGCGCGGTCGACGCTCCGCTCAATCAAGAAGGGGTTGGAGACGCTCGGTATCATGCGGGACGGGTGCGGTTGGTCGACCGGGAGTCCCGGCACTCGCGCGGGGTCCGTAAATGCGTATCGCCGGCTGTTCTGGAGCAGCTGCTCCCGGGCGATTTCGTTCTCATCAAAGAGGGACTTCTTGGCGATTGCGACCTCGTATCTCGCTCCGATAGGCTCGGGCGTGGCAGAGTTGGCCGTCAATCGAAAGCGTTGGGAGGCAAGGCGGTATGGCGTCTCCTGTCCTCCTCCTGCGGAACTCAAACATCATGCTATGGGGCATAAGTCGATACAGCTCGAACGCTGAATGGGACGTGATTGACGTTCTCAAACTGCGTTTTGCGTTTACGGTTTTTTCAGCGTCTCAATCGCAAGGCCATTTCCCGTCCTCGCTTCAGCTCCGTTCAGCTCCCTCGACCATATCGACAGGAAGAAGAGCCCCGTGCCAACGACCGGCACCTCTTTCCTGCTCCCGTACCACTCTTGCTGGACCTTCAGCAGCGCGGGAAGGTCAACTTCGTCGCAGGCGCTCGCCAGGTCACGCAGGGCCACGCCGCGATCGCTGCGGCGGCCCTTGTCCAGAAGCGCGTTGGCCTTGGCCACGGACCTAGAAACGCCGGCCGCGAAATCACCGGCGGTGTACTTGCGCAGGTCGCAGAACCTCGCGAGCCCGTCATTCACGAGCCGATTCTGCACGGCGGCCTTGTAGTCGCCGAGCGGCTCGCTCGCTACCAGCTCCATGAACTCGCAGTCCGCCACGGCGCACGCCTCCTTGCACGCCTCGACCAACGGGTAGCTCAGCAGCAGCTTGCCCAGATCCCCGGCGCTGTCCACGAAGGCGCATTGGAACCGATACAGGTCCTCCTCCGTGTATTCGCTTGCGTGGGGGTCAAAGTCAAACAGCAGGAAGAAGTCCGTGATCTTTGCCGTGCGTAGCCAGTCGGGGTCGCCGAGGTCGTCGCCAGGCATGTTGTGGTGGTCTATGCGACCGAGCGTCCCCTTGCCCGACTCCATTAGGTCGGCGAGGACCTCCCGCAGCTCAACGCCGGCGAAATCGACTTCCTCGTCGTGACCCCCGTCGGTTATCAACCTGATTAGGCTGTGGAGGTTCGTCCCGAATGAGAGAATCGAGTATCCGTCGGTCTCGACCCCGAGGGCTTCGAGCGCGGTCTTCACGACCTTTGGGTCCGTCTTCTTTCCCTCGACGACGAACAGAACCTGCCGTCCGCATGAGGCGCTCTCCTTAGCGCACATGCTAGTCGAACTCCCCGTTGCGATACAAGTGCTCGACGTTGTTGATGCGTCGTATCTCGCGCTCGGTGCTGTCGGCGAGCGACCGGATTCGCAGCCTCGGACACGTGCCACCACCGTCTTGCGCCTCACGCGCGATGACGAATACGCAGTCCGGGCGCATCGTGGTGTTTCTCAGCAAGCTCGTGTTGTGCGTTGAGCACACCGTCTGGCAGGACCCGACGCCGCC
>CACXZL010000292.1 GCA_902772085.1 uncultured Coriobacteriaceae bacterium
AGATTGATCTTCTTCGCCACGCCAGCCATGCCGACCCCCTTTCCGGTCGGCACCATTATACCACAATCTCGCACAGTTATTTTAAGTGGGTTATACTAGAGAGCATAGGTATCCTTAGCGAAAAGCATTGCCCACCGTTTAGATTTGCGACGGCCGCAAAAGGGACGCCCATCTCCGGGGGCAATTCTGGCAGGACGGGCATCCTCCGTTGCCGTCCACGTCACGATCGCCTACAATGCTTCTGCAAACGCGAGCCAAGGAGACGCCTATGAAGACCTACCACGTGGTGGCTGCCATCATCGAGCGCGACGGCAAAATCCTCGCCACGCAGCGCGGCTACGGTGACTACAAAGACGGCTGGGAGTTTCCCGGCGGGAAAATCGAACCCGGAGAGACACCTGAGCAAGCGCTGGTCCGGGAGATCCAAGAAGAGCTTGGCATGACCGTCACGGTTGACCACCACGTCGTGGACGTGTCATACGACTATCCCCAGTTTCACCTCGAGATGGAGTGCTTTCTCTGCTCCATAGCGGAGGGCACCCCTCATCTCTTGGAGCACAAGGCTGCCAGATGGCTGAACCCGGACGAGATCGACTCCGTCGACTGGTTACCTGCCGACGTGTTCGTAGTCGACGCACTCAAAGAGCAGGGCATCGTTTAGAGGAGCCACTTCCCACCGAACGCGCAGCTACGGGCAGCGACGGTGAGGCTTCATGCACTGCCTCCCCGTATTGCCAGTCATGGTTGTTCCTCGTACGTTTGATAGGTCCATACCAGAATACGTAATGGACGCACGGCAAGGCATCATCGATCCACAGTCGGCCATATGCATTCAAGAGCGGGGGCGCCCTCGCAGCTCGCAGCTTATGAGAGGCTGGATTTTTTGTGCCCGCTCACTTCGAAAACAGGCTTCGGGTTTGAAATCTTGGGCAGGTTTCCCCATACGGGCGGTATGGCACCCTCCGTCTGCGCAGGTAGAAGGCCCGCAAATTAGACCCCGTGATTTCGGAGCCAGAAATATCAAACCCGAAGGCGTTTTTCGAAGTGAGCGGGGATAAAAAATCCAGCCTCAAAGCTTCATCGTATGCGATGTCAAAAGCGTGTCCGCCTTTTGTCAATTGGCTCTTCATGACATTTCGATGGCTCGATCAAACGAACCCCCGACGACGGTATCCTCCTCGCCACTAGCAGCGCGGCCTATCCGTCGGCTCGTGGCAAGAAAGGCCACAGCTTGCCTTCCCACTTCTTGGCCTGCCCGCAAAACTGACCTGCCCGCAAAACTGCCGCATAGCCTTACCGAAAGGAACCACCCCGCCAACTGGCGCCAATAGGTTCTGCGGTGTATCATTTCCTTTGGCCACCTTGCAAACGGAACGACATGCGGTGGCGGCCAAGAAAGACCCTGTCCCCCACGATCGGACCACGCAATCGGATCGAATTCTTCTTATGTCACGAAATCGTATGGGAGGACATGTATTCAAGCAGAGGGAAAAGAGAGCGAACCGGAGGTGCTTTTCACGGCTGACGCCATCGAAAGATGCCAACGTCGCAGCCGCCTGCGTAGCCACATAAGCGAAGCAAGCATCTTTCCCGCAGGCGCGCCCATGCGGGCGCATCCGGTTCGCACGGGTATAATACCAAAGATGCCGGCCTAATGAAGCGGAGCAAATCCATGACTACAGACATTGCAAAGAAGCCATCTGAAATCCCCGAGGGATTCAGAGAAAGCGCCCACGATGCGCCGCTCTTCGAGCGTCTTTGTGCTCGCGACAAGCGAAATGAGTTTCTGGAACACAAGTCTTTGCACATAGACGCCAAAGATTTCGAGACGCTGGAGAGCTACATCACCAGTGACGACTGCACAAAAGACCTACAGAAGCTGCTCGCTGGAGAGTTTGACTATCCGCCACCTCGAAAGGTCCAGCTCCGCAAGTCGCACTCCGACCGCCGCAGAACGGTATATGCCTACCCCGAGCGCCAAAAGAATCTGATGAAGTACATCAATTGGGGCATGTTGGAATACGACGACATCTTCTCGAGATCGCTCTTCTCCTTTCGCCAGAAAAGAGGCGTCGCCGACGTGTTTCGTTGCGTCGTGCGGATGGACTACGCGCGAGGTCTCTATGTAGCCAAGGCAGATATACATGATTACGGGCATTCCATCAGAGCCGTGCTGCTCAAGCCGATGCTCGAGTCCATCGTCGGGCCGCGCGACCCCGCATTGCTGGCCTATCTCATATACCTACTAGAGCGCACCGAATGTCTCTTAAGGGGAAAGGTCATTCACGACGACATGGGAGGCCTGCCCGGCGTTCCCATGGGCAGCTTCTTCAACAACGTCTATCTCATGGAGCTAGACCGCACGCTTTCCCAGCAAACCACCCTGTTTTGCCGCTACGCCGACGACATGGCGGCCTTCACGACAACGCAAGAAGAGGCGCAAGACGCCATCACCGCAATCCGCACGATCACGAATGACCTTGGACTCACCCTCAATGAGGAAAAGACACAGATCGTCAAGCCCGGCGAGAGCATCGAGCTTCTCGGCATCCAAATCCGCGACGGCAATTTGGACGTCTCGGACCACACGCTCTCAAAGGCACGCAACAAGCTCACACGCTATGCAAACAAACTCATATGGCAGGAGCAGCACGATGGCCTGCCGCGCTCGCAGGCTGCCGCGTTGATGACCCATAGGATTGACCGCTATTTCTACCGCACGGACAGCGAGGAGCACGAGCTGAGCTGGCGGGACTACTTCTTTCACGTGATCACGCGTCCCGACAGCCTGCATACGCTCGACCTCACCTGTCAAGACCTCGTTCGGCGCGTCGCAACGGGAAAGCGTGGAGATGCCCGCTACCGATTCCGATACGAGGATATCAAGAGTTTGGGATATCGCCCCCTCGTACACGAGTATTACCAGTATCGCGAGGAGAAGAGCGCTCGATGAAAGTACCCACGACCATACAAATGCAGCGCTCCGACAACGCAGCCGCGACGCTCTGCACGATGCTGGCCTTCTATGGTCGCCATGTGCCGATAGAAGAAGTCCGCGTCACCTGCCCCGCCTCGCGCAACGGAACGCCCATCGAGCTGCTCTGCGAAGCCACCGCGGCCTATGATCTCGAATGCGACATACGAGACATCGACGTCGATGAGCTGAAGGCTCTCAAGATGCCCGTGGTAGTGCTCTGGAAGCGCCGATACTACACCGTCGTGAAGGGCTTCAGAGGAGGGCTCACGTACGTCTCCGACCCCGCAAAGGGCGAATACGAAATCACGGATTTGAACAAACTGTATTTGAAAGAAGGAACCCTGAAAGTCAAACTCTTCAGCCGCGGTTTCGCATGGCTGGACACCGGTAACTGCGACAGTCTGTTGGAGGCCGGCAATTTTATTGCCACCATCCAGAACAGGCAGGGATTCTATGTCAGCTGCATCGAGGAGATCGCTTGGCGCAACGGCTGGATCAGTACAGAACAATTGGCGGCTTTGGGTAAAGAGATGAAG
>CACXZL010000293.1 GCA_902772085.1 uncultured Coriobacteriaceae bacterium
CGAAAACGGCCGTTTTCGGGGTGATGTTGGCACCATTCCCCCCGAATTCCCCCATTTTTGCCAAAACCCGCGATTTCGATTCCCCCCTCGCAGTGTTTGTGTAAAACCTCCTTAGAGGACGTCGGGGAAGGCGCAGACACCCGGTTGTTCAGGATGTTTAAACGAACATAATCATGTAAATGGGGAGATAGGCCACCTTTCCGTCCTCGATTACGTTGCCCTCGCACAGCACGATCGCCTGCTCGATTTCGTAGTTCGGCGAGCTCAGAATGTTGCTCAAGGCGCTGTGGCGCTTGTAGTCCTTTCCTGATTTCACTTCGATGGGCAAGACGGCGCCGCCACCCCTCTCGCACACGAAGTCGACCTCCCCGAGCTTCTTGTTCCGGAAGTAATGCAGGTCGTGCCCGTGGGCTTTGAGTTCCTGCGCTACGGCGTTCTCGTATACGGACCCGTAATTTACCCCGAGCCTGTCGCTGAGGATCCCCTTGACCACGTCCATGCCGCATGCCCGGCACAAGAGGCCGACATCGTCCATGAACAGCTTGAAATAGCTGCGCTTCTCGGAGAGTTTCAGCGGGTGCCTCGGCTCCGTCACGCTGATGGCCGGAAGCGCGACCCCGGCATCGACGAGCCAGAGCACCTGGTTCTCGTAGCGCTCGTAGGTGCCCCTGGGGGCGATACTCGCAAACGTGAACCGCTTGCTCTGCGAGTCGAGCTGGGAGGGAATCTGATCGAATATCTCCCGTATCACGAGCTTGTGCTCGTCTGGCGCGTATTGGGAGATATCCTCCCTGTACAGGCGGATGATGTCCCCTTGGACGGAATGGACGGCGCCCATGTCCTTGTCGGCGACGAACCGCTCGACTGCAGCCGGCATCCCGCCGACCATGAGGTAGTGGTGGAACAGAGACAGCAGTCGCTCGTGTACCGGCCCGAAAACAGGTTTGCGATCCTCGAAGCAGCGCAAGGTTTCGGCGATGACGTCGTCGCCCACCCCGTTCGCCCAGCAGAACTCCTCGAAATCGAGTGGGTACATGTCGACGATGCGGACGTACCCCACGGGCAGCGATCTCACGCCGCGCAGTTCGACGCCAAGCAGCGACCCCGAGAGCACGTAGTCGTAACCTTCACGCTGCACGAGATACTTGATTGCCGTGACGGCCTCTTTGCACTTCTGCACCTCGTCGACGAAGATGACGGTCTTGCCGGGAACCAGCCTCTGCCCGGCGAAGGCCGATATGGCCATGAAAAGCTCGTCCACGTTGCGCGCGGCGTCGAAAGCGTCGCGGACGTCTCCTTGCTCTACGAGGTCGAACTCGATGACGTTCTCGTATTCAGCATGGAGGAACTCCCTCACCAGGTACGTCTTGCCAACCTGACGGGCCCCCGTAACGAGGAGGGCCCTGTTGCCATGCTCGTCTCGCCACGCGGCGAACTCCTCAAGCGCTTTTCTCCTCAACATGGCTTTCACCTCGTGATTTGTATTTCTCCATCCTTTGTATGATGATTATAGTGCATTTATCCAACCATAAATATCCTTGGTGCGTGCATTTTTCAACCCAGGTAAATTGGGGCGGTTGATTGTCCCTTTTGGCATCCTGAGTAGCCGTCTCGCTTCGACTTGCAGGCGCCCTAGCAGACGGCGATCTGGAGGATCTTGAAGGGGCCGTCGCCTTCGACGGCGTGCAGCATGCCTGCGGGTACGGCGAGCACCTGACCTGCCGCAAGCGCAACACGCATGTCGGGCAGCACGACGGCCGGCTGGCCTTCGAGCGCCACGTACATCACGTCCGACAGGTATACCTCCTCGCTCACGCTCTCACCGTCGGCGAACGCGAGCAGGGTCATGTCGCACGTGCTTCCCGCCTCGGAAAGGCCCATGCTCGAAACCTGGCCTGGCCGACACGAGATGATATCGGCCAGGTTGACGGGCTGGCCATATGGGAGATTGCGCAGAGTCACTTACGACTCCTTCACGACCACGAGCAGCATCTTGAAGGGCGTGACCCCGCGCACGGAGTGCGGCGACCCGGCGCTCATGACCACCGATTGGCCCGCATTCAGGCGATGAGGCACGCCTTCGATGGTGATCTCGCCCGTGCCCTCGAGCACGGTTACCAACGCATCGCCCGGCGCAGCATGGCTCGACATGCCCTCGTCTTCGTCGATTGCGAAAACGGTTATCTTCGTGCCAGGCGTCTGGGACAGCGTTACGCTGTTGACCTTGCCCTTTTCGAGCTCAACGAGGCCGCATAGCTCGAAATCCTGCGCATGCTCCACGTTCTTGATTAACTCTGCCATCAAAATCTCCTTTCACCGCGCCCATCGAGGGCGATCCGTTATTCACCCGGTAGTGTGCCGATTGTTGGTGTCACGACTGCGTTCGCGAGGCGCGGGCTTCAGCCCGCCCGAGCGAACGCAGCATCACCCGGAACCGGTTTACATCTTACACCATCGGATCACGCCGCCTTCCCCAGCTTCTCCTCTATGGCCGTCATGACGCGGACCCTGGCGAGCTCGACAACGTCGTCGGGAATCGGCGAGGCGTCGGGCGCGGCGCGGCGGACGCCGGCAAGGGATGCGGCGTCGATGAAGTTCATCCCGAGCCACTCCTCGTTGACGTCGACGAGCACGGAGCCCACGAGCCGCGTCATGGACTCGACGGAGGGGAAGACGCCGACGACCTTGGTCCTGCGCTTTATCTCCCCGTTGGCGCGCTCCTGGACGTTGTTCGTGCGCAGCCTCACGTGGTGCTCGTAGGGGAAGTCGAGGTAGGCGAGCGCGTCCGCCTCCGCGTCCTCCAGCAGCTCGCCCGCGCGGGGCTTGATCTGCGCTATCCGGGCCGTCGCCTGGCGGTAGGCGGCCCGGACGAGCTGCGGGTCGCGCTCGGCGAACACGGCCTTCATGGCGGCGAGCGCGACCGCCTTGTCCTCCTTCTTCGGGAACCAGCCCGCGACGCCGCCGAGGGCGTGGGTCAGTCAGGGGGGAATCCGCCGATTTTCCACCCAGGTAAGGCTTGGTTGCAGCGACGCGGGTTGGGTTTTCGATTCCCCCCGCTGGTGCCGCGATGCCCCTGAAACCGCGCGACATCCCGAGAACATTCCCCCCGAATTCCCCCGCGCGATTATCTACAAGAAAGATAAAAGGGGCCCGGAAACCGACTTCCCGACGGCTTCCGGACCCCTTCCAAATGACCGGGAAACGGGCCGCGGGGTAAACTTTTTCAGACGAAAATTCCCCCCGCAATAAAAAATCCCTGACCGTTTTACCAGGTCAGGGACTTGATTTTGGTCGCGGGGGCAGGATTTGAACCTACGACCTCCGGGTTATGAGCCCGGCGAGCTACCAGACTGCTCCACCCCGCAATGTGGAGATGCTCTTCTTCAGTTTTCAATGCTGCGACGTGGGTTATGAGCCCGACGAGCTACCAGACTGCTCCACCCCGCACTATGTATGGTTGCTGCTCAGCGAATTGCGCACTTGCTGGACAGCGAGTGAATA
>CACXZL010000294.1:0-3251 GCA_902772085.1 uncultured Coriobacteriaceae bacterium
GGTCAGACCGAGGCGTCGCCGGCAACGACCATGAGCAAGACCACCGATACCGTCGAGCAGCGTGTCACCACGGTGGGCTTGCCCATCTACGGCGTGGAGACAAAGATCATCGACCCCGAGACAGGCGAGGAGCTTGGTGACAACGAGCCAGGCGAGTTCTGCAGTCGCGGGTACAACACGATGAAGGGTTACTACAAGATGCCCGAGGCCACGGCGGCTGCCATCGACGAGGACGGCTGGCTGCATTCCGGCGACATCCTGCTGCGTCAGCCCGATGGCTACTTCCGCGTGACCGGACGTCTCAAAGACATGATCATCCGAGGTGGTGAGAACGTCTATCCCAAGGAGATCGAGGACTTCCTCTACACCTTCCCCAAGACCAAGGACGTGCAGGTCATCGGCGTGCCCGACAAGGTCTATGGCGAGGCGGTGTGTGCCGAGATCATCCTGCAGGAGGGTGAGACAGCTACCGAGGAAGAGGTGAAGGAGTTCTGTCGCGCTCGCGTGGCGAAGGAGAAGATTCCACAGTACGTTGTCTTTGTTGACGGCTACCCCATGAACGAGGCCGGCAAGATCCAGAAGTTCAAGATGCGTGAGGAGGCCGTCGAGTTGCTCGGCCTGCAAGACGCTGCTGCCATAAAGACTGCGTGATTGCCACGTTGCCTCATGGATCGGCCGCCAGGCTACTGACGTTTTTCGTTTGGCGAGCCTCGCCAAACGCATTTCCAGCAGACCGGGCCTCGCGAAATGCGATTCCAGCAGAGCGCAGGTTCGGCGCACTGGCATTTCCGTCAAATTTCCGTCAAAGTAGTATTACCGCTAGAAGTGTTCCGTTTGGCTAGCAAGAGCAACGATAATGGATTACAATTAGCCTATATTGGATGAGACGGTCAGAAGGGGAACGACTCGTCCACGGTCGGAGGGGGAGAGGACCCTCAGAAAGGGTGTGTATCATGAAGTTTGTTTGTCCCGTATGTGGCTACGTCGAGGAGTTTGACGGCGACGAGCTTCCCGCTGACTACAAGTGCCCTGTATGCAAGTGCGCTGGTTCCAAGTTCACCAAGCAAGAGGGGGAGCTCACGTGGGCTGCCGAGCACGTAGTGGGCATTGGCAAGGCCGAGGGCGTTCCTGAGGACATCATCGAAGACCTGCGCGCGAACTTCGAGGGTGAGTGTTCCGAGGTCGGTATGTATCTTGCGATGTCGCGCGTCGCATATCGCGAGGGCTATCCCGAAATCGGTGAGTACTGGAAGACCGCTGCCTTTGAGGAGGCCGAGCACGCCGCTAAGTTCGCTGAGCTTCTAGGCGAGGTCGTCACCGACTCGACGAAGAAAAACCTCGAGATGCGCGTCGAGGCCGAGAATGGCGCGACCGCTGGCAAGGCCGATCTGGCCAAGCGTGCCAAGGCACTGAACCTTGATGCCATCCACGACACCGTGCACGAGATGGCTCGCGACGAGGCCCGTCACGGCAAGGCGTTCGCTGGCCTGCTGAAGCGCTACTTCGGATAAACCTCAACTCACAGAGTTAAGGGACGGACCCGTTTTACAGCATTGCAGAACGGGCCGTCCCTTTTTATTGCGTTGTTTCCGTCGATGTGCGTACCGTCCCACCCGTTATTGGGAAAATGGTTGAGAGTTGTGTCAGTTATGATGGTGTGCAAAGTGAGGCGATCGTCTTCGGGAGGAGAGGGCACATGAAGGAATTCAGACTTGCGCCCATCACGGTGCTCGTAGGTCACGCGGGCGTGGGCAAGACAAACGTGGCGCTGGGATTGGCGCTTGCCGAGGCAGAGAAGGGGTGCGAGGTGACGCTTGCCGACCTGGATGTGGTGAATCCGTACTTCCGCTCAAGCGACTATCCCGAGCTGCTGGGAGAGGCGGGAGTGCGGCTGATTGCTCCGGTGCTTGCACGAACTACGCTTGACACGCCAAGTCTTACGGGAGAGCTGGATGCGGTCATAGCGCAGGTGGTGGCCGATCCCGAGCACAGTCGTCTGATCATAGACGTGGGTGGAGACGACGATGGGGCTACGACCATTGGCCGCTGGTCGGGCATGCTGCGCGATGCGGGTGCGCAGGTGTACTATGTGGTGTCAGCCTTCCGTGCGCTCACGACCGAGCCTGAGGCTGCTGCCGCGATGCTTTCCGACATTGAGGAACACTCGCACCTGAGAGCGACGGCTGTGCTAAACACGTCGAATCTCGGTGACGAGACGACGCCTTCGCACGTGGAGCGCGGCCGCGCGTTTGCACGTGAGGTTGCGCGCCTGCTCGACTTGCCTCTCGTTGCCACGGTGGTGCCGGAAGTCGCTGGCGAACTGCCCGACGGTGACGAGTCCATGCTCATCATGCCCCGTTACGTGCGTCTTCCTTGGGATTAGGTGTGCGGCGGAGAAGGGACTCTTCCCTTGCCGCGCACCCGGCACCTCATTTTGGGGGCTGACAAAGACGCGGTGGTTTTGACAAAAGCACCGCTCACGTCAATCTCTGCGGGACATTTGTTGGACAGTATCAGGTAATGTTCAACAAGGACGGAGGAATCTGGGTGCGTCTGGATGATTTGTCGGCCCACGATCTGGCAACCTCTTTTGTGATCTTATGAGGAGGAAAGAGGATCATCCTGATTGGCGTCCTGTCATATTTGTCCTGCTTTTGTTAACAATCCCTTATGCGTCTCGACAAGGCCTATAATGGCAGTTTGCCACATCCTAGGAGAGAGGGAGGAGATATGGCACGTATTATTGTGGACGACGTGTTTTGCAAAGGCTGCGGCCTGTGCGTCGCCGCGTGTCCCAAAGGCGTGCTCGCGCTTGACCAAGAGCGTATCACACCCAAGGGCTATCATCCCGCAAAGCAGGTGAAGGACGGCTGCATCGCTTGCTCGTCGTGCTACTTAACCTGCCCTGATGTTGCGATAACGGTGGTGAAGTAAATGGCAAACGAGAGCAAGGCGCAAGAGCGCGTCCTCATGAAGGGCAACGAGGTGCTGGCCGAGGCGGCCATGCGCGCCGGTTGTCGCTTCTTCTTTGGTTACCCCATCACACCGCAGACCGAGCTCGCGGCCTACATGGCAAAGAAGCTCCCGCTCATTGGTGGGACCTTCTTGCAGGCCGAGTCCGAGATCGCGGCCATAAACATGGTCTATGGCGCCGCAGCTGCGGGCGCTCGTGTCATGACCAGCTCCAGCTCGCCCGGCGTGTCGCTCAAGGGAGAGGGTGTCTCGTACATGGCCGGCGCCGACTGCCCGGG
>CACXZL010000294.1:3331-6820 GCA_902772085.1 uncultured Coriobacteriaceae bacterium
GGCATCCAGCCGTCGCAGTCCGACTACTTCCAGGCCACGCGTGCCCTTGGTCACGGTGACTTCTACATGCCCGTCTTTGCCCCATCCACGGTGCAGGAGATGGCCGACCTCATCTACGACGCGTTCGACATCGCGGACGAGTATCGCACGCCCACGATGATTCTTGCCGACGGTATGATTGGCCAGATGATGGAGCCAGTGTTGCTGCCGCCCGAGCGTGATCTGTCCTCGCTGCCCGCAAAGCCATGGGCGACGAGCGGCTCCAAGATGGAGCGCAAGCACAACGTGATCAATTCCTTGTATCTCTCGCCGAACGAGCTCGAAAACACGAACTACGAGCGTTTCGAGCGCTATAAGCAGATTATCGAGAAACACCAGCGTCAGGAGCTCATGATGTGCGACGACGCGGAGATTGTGGTCGTGGCTTTCGGCGCTGCAAGCCGCATCGCCCGCACTGCCGTGCGCGACGCTCGCGCCAAGGGCATCAAGGCCGGCCTTCTGCGCCCCATCACGCTGTGGCCGTATCCCACCAAGGCGATCGACGAGCTCTGCGAGAACGGCGCCAGGGCGTTCCTTTCCGTGGAGCTCAACATGGGTCAGATGGTACAGGATGTGCGCCTGGCCGTAAACGGTCGCGCGACAGTGGACTTCTACGGCCGCACCGGCGGCGTGCTGCCTACGCCCGAGGAAGTGCTTGAGGCCATCGAGACGGTGGCAGCGGGAGACCCCGTTGTCCAGTCCTCTGAAGTCGGTGCCGTGGGTTCCATACTTCCGCATCCCAAGCATCGAAAGAGCACCTACGAAAGGGGTGAGTAGCATGGCAAAGCCCAACGCTGGCACCATAACGCTCCCCGAGTACCAGCAGGAGCGCATCGGTTCGCAAATCGCTGCAGACGAGACCATCAAGTCCGCCCGTCCGCACGTTCTCACCGACGTGGTGACGAACTACTGTCCTGGCTGCACGCATGGCATCGTGAACCGTCTCGTTGCCGAGTGCATCGACGAGCTGGGCATCGAGGGCAAGACCGTGGGCATCGCGCCCGTAGGCTGCTCGGTCATGATGTACAACTTCTTCAACTGCGACATGATCGAGGCTGCGCACGGTCGTGCGCCCGCAGTGGCCACAGGCGTCAAGCGCGTCCACCCGGAAAACGTCGTCTTCGCCTATCAAGGCGACGGCGATCTAGCCTCGATCGGTACGGCGGAGACGGTGCATGCCGCGACTCGTGGCGAGAAGATTACGGTGATCTTCATAAACAATGCCATCTACGGCATGACGGGCGGCCAGATGGCTCCCACGTCGCTGCCAAACCAAGTGACGCAGACGTCGCCGTATGGCCGCGATGTCTCCAAGGTGGGCTATCCCGTGCGTATCGCCGAGCTGCTCTCCACGCTTGATGGCGTAGCGTACGTGGAGCGCGTTACCTGCGACAGCCGCAAGCACATCATGGACGCAAAGAAGGCCATAAAGAAGGCCTTCCAAAACCAGATTGACGGCGTAGGCTATTCGCTGGTAGAGGTTGTCGCGACCTGCCCGACCAACTGGGGAATGACGCCGCAGGATGCCTTCCAGTGGCTGCGCGAAAACATGCTGCCGTACTATCCTCTGGGTGTGTACAAGGATGTCGTCGCCGACGGCTTCGCGACGGCGGCTGAAGCTGCCCTCGAGCGCGCCAAGGACTGCCCGATTGCCCAGCAAAAAAAGGAGGACTAGCCATGGCTGACTTCAATCACGAGCTGCTTTGCGTGCTCTCCGGCTTTGGCGGACAAGGGCTTTTGTTTGCCGGCAAGATCATGGCGAACTGCGGCCTCATTGATGGACGTCAGGTGTCGTGGATGCCGAGCTATGGTCCCGAAATGCGTGGCGGCACGGCAAACTGCAGCGTGTCTTTGTCCGACGATGCCATCGGCACGCCGTTTATCACCAAGCCCACGGCGCTTATTGCCATGAACCAGCCGAGTGTGGAGAAGTTTGCGGCTTCCGTGCAGCCCGGCGGCGCCATCGTGGTAGACACGACGCTTGCTATGAACGGCACGGGGGGAGTGGAGATTGCCGACGGCGTCACGGTCGCCGCCTTCAAGGCGACCGAGATTGCCGAGGCCGAGGGTCTCAAAGGCTTGGCAAACATCATCTGCCTGGGTAAGCTCTGGTCGCTCACGAACTTCTGCGAGCGTGAGACGGTAGACGCAGCCATCTCCAAGTGCGTGCCGCCCAAGCGCAAGCACCTTCTCGAGCCAAACCTGCGCGCCTTCCAACTCGGCATCGACGCATAACAGGACATATTTCATATACGGAAGCGACCGCCCCTCCACGTCCCCAGACATGGAGGGGCGGTCGCTTCGCCAACTCTCCATCGGATGCTTCTTGCCGTTTCGAATCAAACAAGTCCGCTGGTATCGCTGCAGAGCATCGTGACATGCGGGCGAGACGATTCCATTGGAATTGTGGAGAAACGAGCTGACCGTATGGGGTCGTGCGCTGGTTTGTTCAAGTCGCCAGTTGTCCCGAGAGGGTGTCCGTTTTCACGCGTGCTCCGTTTATCGCGCGTCTTTTCGCAACGTGCTACGAAGCTATGGTGGGAAGACCCTTCCACGATGGTTGATGAATACCTTAAGGAGCTGCCAAACAATTGCCTATAGATGAGACGTACGGGGTGTTCTATTGGCGGTAGGACACGTGCATCGCTATTTACAGGCCGGCCAGAGCGGAAGATCGGTGCCGCGAACGTTGTCCGCGACGAGGCTTTGAGTACGCCATAAGACTCATCCTCTCGGAAAACAACGCGCTTATAAGCGAGTATCTGGGCTACTTCGGATTGTCAACCGGTTACATGCTGAGATTCAACTTCAACAAGCACAAGCAAGCAGGGGCGGAGCAGGTGCGTGTGGGCGACAAGTTCCTTTACGAGGGAATGCTATAACGAGGTCCTTGTTTGTGTCGGCGAGCGTAACTGGCCAAAAGGGACAAGCCCCAATGACCAGATGCGAGGTTCTGCATGGCTATGCGCACATATGGCAGGGAGGGCATGAGTCCGGGGGAATCCATAGTATCCCTTTGATGTACAGTATGCTAACATTTAGGTGTTAGCAGTAAAGCAGAAAGAGGGTAGAATGTCACACGCATCTGTTGTTCAGATAAATGCACGTCTCCCGCGTGAGCTCAAGGAGTCGGGGGATGCCGGGTTGCGAGAGCTGGGGGTTTCGCCGTCAGACGCAATCAGGGCTCTGTGGAAGCGTCTCTCCGGAGGAGGGAAAAGCTTGGAGGAAACGGAGACGTTCCTTTTTGGAGCGCAGCCTGCCTCGGGCGACCTGTCTGCGGCATTTGATCAGAGCGAGCTGTCGCGGGGGTGGGATATGGTCGCAGCGGCTATGGCTGAGCTTGGGATACGTGGCCGTTCGAGTGTTTCCGCTCAGGCGCGCGAAGACAACGACCTCGTGGCTGAGGCCTTGGAGGAGCGCATGAGGGAGCGGGGGCTGATGTAGTATGAG
>CACXZL010000295.1 GCA_902772085.1 uncultured Coriobacteriaceae bacterium
AGTGTAGAACGGCACACTCGCAGAGCCATTTCTGGTCTCGAGATGCAAATTAAATCACCCACATCAGCGTATGCACATTAGTTAATCTGATGCCAGACGGCGCATGGGTGGCCCCGTCGTGTAGAGTTCTCTTGAAGGAAAGAGGACGGGGAGGCGCCGACTTGTTTGGCGACAAAGACGCCTCCCCCAGCACAGGCGGGCGCGAATCGCGCCGCCCGAAGGCTGGTGAAGATGATACTAGGCACCGACGGCCGATGCAACGACCCGGCCCTGGCAGCGACGGCGTGCCCGGCCTGCCGGGCCGTGGGAAGGTTCTCGCCGCACTCGTCGTACCGCCGCAACCTCGAGGACCTGGTGGGTGGGGGGCTCGCCTGCGGGAGGGTGACGATCGAGCGCGTGAGGTGCGCGTCCTGCGGGGCGACCCACGCGCTCATACCTCCCAACGTCTCGCCCTACCGCCAGAGGTCGGTGCGGCTGCAGGGCGCGATCGCCCTCGCCAGGCTGTCCGGCTCGACGGTCGAGGCCGTCTGCGGGACCTACCGCATCGACCCGAGGTCGCTCTACAGGATCGTGGCCTGCCTGCCCGCGCTGCTCGTCGCGCTCGCCTCGCTGACCGGCCGCACCCACACCGCGCGGTCCGCCGCCGAGGCGTGCTCGTGCGCCAGGTTCCGGGCGCTCCTCGCCCGCGCCTGCGCGGCCGCGCTCGGGCTCGGGCCCTTCCAGCGCGTCACGATGCGCAATCCGCCGCCGTGCGGCCCCTGCGCGGCGGGCGCCTTTACATAGGCCGCCAGTTCACCGCCGCCCCGCCGCCCGCTACCCTCCTCCTCGTAGGCGAGATCCCCGGAAAGAGAGGAGACAGGACATGGTTATGCCCAAGAGGGGGGACGCGAGCGAGGTGGCGATGCTGCGCTTCTCGCTCATAGCGCCGGTCATCAACGGCACCTACACCCAGCCGAGCAAGGCGGCCTACTTCCGCGACGTCTCGGAGAGGCCGGTCGCGCTGCCCGACGGCACGGTGCGCTACTTCAACCCGAACACGCTCGCGACCTGGGAGAGCCGCTACCGAAGGCTCGGGTTCGACGGCCTGGCGCGCTCCGGGAGGAGCGACGCGGGAAAGTCGCGCAAGATAGGCCCCGAGGAGGCGGCCGCCATACGCGCGCTCAGGGAGGCGCACCCGAGGATGAACTGCGTCGAGATGCGCAGGCGCCTGATCGCCGACGGCACCATAGGCGCCGACGACTTCTCCGTGAGCACGATCCAGCGCTGGGTGCGCGCCAACCTGCCCCGGGGGGCCGCGAACCCGGGGCTCAGGGACAGGAGGGCGTTCGAGGAGGAGTGGGCGAACGGCATGTGGCAGGCCGACACGCTCTACGGGCCCCACGTCTCCATGCCCGACGGCAGGCTCGGCCGCGCCTACCTGCAGATGGTCCTGGACGACAAGAGCCGCATGGTCGTGGCCGCCCGCTTCGTCCAGAGCGACTCCGGCGCGAACTTCCTCGTCCTGCTCAAGGGGGCGGTGGCGACCTACGGCGTGCCGCGCAAGCTCTACGTCGACAACGGCGCGCCGTACTCGAACGCCCAGCTCACGGGCGCGTGCGGCAGGATCGGCTGCGTGCTGATCCACACCAGGGTCCGCGACGGGGCGAGCAAGGGGAAGGTCGAGAGGGCGAACCGCGCGCTCAGGAACGAGCTCCTGAACAACCTCGACCCCTCGGTGCGCCTCACGCTGGAGGAGCTCAACGACCTCCTCGCGGAGTGGGTGCTCAGGCACAACTCCAAGCCCCACTCGGCGCACGGGAAGGCGCCCTCCGCCGCCTGGGCGGCCGACGCCGCCCGGGTCCCGCCGCGCATGCCGGATTCTGAGGCGTGGCTGGACGAGGCGTTCACGTGCCGCGAGGTCCGCCGCGTCCACAAGGACGCCTCGGTCTTCGTGCAGCGGGTCCGCTTCGAGGCGCCCGCGTGCCTCATCGGCTCGAGGGCCGAGGTCCGCTGGCTCCCCGGCGACCTCAGCCGTGCGTGGTGCGCGCTGGAGGACGGGAGCCTGCGGGAGATGCGCCCGACGGACAGGGCCGCCAACTCGCGCGCCAGGCGCGACAACGCCTACGCGATCGACTGGAGCGAGGAGGGCCTGGCATGATGTTCGAGCAGTACTGGCACCTCTCGAGGAACCCGTTCGACAAGTCGCTGCCCGCGCGCGACGCCTTCGCCACCAGGGACTACCGCGAGGCCACCTCGCGCCTGAACTTCCTCGCCCGCGCGGGCGGCATCGGACTGCTCACGGCCCCTCCCGGCGCCGGCAAGACCTACGCCATAAGGGCATGGTCCTCGACGCTCAACCCGAACTCGGCCGCCCACGTCTACGTCTGCCTCTCCACCGTCAGCCCCGTCGAGTTCTACCGGCAGCTCTGCCAGGGCCTGGGCATCGAGCCGGCCTACAGGAAGAGCGACATGTTCCGGCAGGTCCAGGAGCACCTGCGCTACCGCTCGGTCGACAAGGGCCTGCAGACCGTCGTGACGGTCGACGAGGCCCAGTACCTCTCGGCCGACATCCTGCGCGACCTCAAGATGCTGGCGAACTTCGACATGGACTCGCGCGACTGCCTCACCCTCGTGCTCGCAGGCCAGCCCGTGCTCGCCGACGTCCTCTCCCGCACCGCGCACGAGGCGCTCGCGCAGCGCATCGTCGTGAGCTACGCCTTCCGCGGCATCGCCGCCGACGAGGCCGCGCCCTACGTCGAGGCGATGCTGCGCTGCGCCGGGGCCGCCCCCACCGTCTTCGACCCGGTGGCAGTCGCCGCCGCCCACGGGTGCTGCAACGGGTCCATCCGCAGGCTCAACCAGGTCCTGACGGGGGCGCTGCGCATAGGCGCCCAGCAGGGGGCGGCCTCCGTGGACGCCGAGATGGTGCTGTCCGCCAGCCAGGAGGCGTCGCTGAGATGACCTGGAGGAACGACCTGTGGGTGGGCGACCTGAGGCGCGCCATCGAGGGGGTGCCCGACGACTCCCCGCTGACGGTGACGGTCGTCGGCCCGGACGGCGGGGCGGGGTGGGCCGACGGGCTCCGCCTCGAGGTGGCGGGCGGCCCCCGGAACGGCGTGCCCCACGCCTTCCTGGACGTCCGCGTCGACGGCAAGGTCCGGTGGGACGGGCCGGAACCCGACGCCCCATAGGGCCGCGGCCGCCGGACGGCATCTGACCGCCCGGCGGCCGCCTCACGTCGAGCGACGCGACCCTGGGCCACGGAGCGTCCTGACGCGCCGCTCCGCGGCCTTCTGCCCCGGTGGCCGACGCGGCCGGGTGGCGTGCGACTCCCGCGGCCGGGAAGGGGATCTCCCTGCAGAGGGTGGAGGCCGGCTTGGCCGACCTGCCTCGACAGCTGAACCTTGAAAACCGCATTACACGCCAGAGCGGACAACCCGGCACCTAGCGAGGGCACATTGTTTAATATGCCACCTGCCCACTCAGCAATTTGCCGTTCTACA
>CACXZL010000296.1 GCA_902772085.1 uncultured Coriobacteriaceae bacterium
GAGGAGATGCAGATGGGTCTGGAGACGTCCGACCTCATCATCCAGATCGCCAATGCGCTCAATGGCGAGCTGAGCTACGACGTTGCCATGAATCGCCTGCTTGAGGCCATAAGCGAAGTCATTCATCCCGAGCGCATCTATATCTTCGAATGCGGGGAAGAGACCGTGAGCAACACCTTCGAGTGGTGTGCCGAGGGAGTCGAGCCCCAGATCGATTCGCTTCAAAACCTAGAGTATGCGGAGTTCGACACCTGGCAGGAGCTGCTTGCGGGCGACTCTGTCGTCATCATCTCCGACGTGGAGGAGTTCAAGGAGATCGATCCACGCATGTACTGGCAGCTCTCGCGCCAAGGCATCACGCACCTGTTGGCGGTACCCTTCTACGATGGAGACAAGCTGCTCGGCTATCTCGGTGCCGACAACTACATGCTCGAGGAGGATCTGGATTCCGTACGCGTGCTGCGCACGGTGGCGTCCTTCGTGGGCGCACGCATCGTCAATCGTCGACTCATGGACACGGTGGAACGGCTGGCGACGCACGACGAGCTCACGGATCTCTTGAACCGCAAGGGAGTCGACCTCGCCATCGCGGAGCGCTTGTCTGCACGAGAGGGCGAGCCGTACGCCGTGGCGCTCATGGACATCGACGGCTTCAAAGAAGCAAACAACACCTACGGACGAGAGCTGGGTGACGTTGCCCTGTGCACGATCGCGCGTGAGGCTCGGCGGATATTTCCCAAGGGATCGGTCATCGGGCGAAACGGTGGTGATGAGTTCATCATCGCGGTGTTTGGGGATGACGCGCGGCAGATGGACGGCTGCCTTGCCGAACTTGTTGGCACGGACCTCGTGTGCGAGCATGAGGGAGAAAGCCACGCCTTCAGCCTTTCCGCTGGATACGTATGCAGTCCCAGGCAGGCTGGCGAGCTGCATAGCGTCTATTCGAAGGCCGACACTGCGTTGGGTGCCGCGCGAGCTTCCGGAAAGCGTGCGTATCTGCGCTACGACCAAAGCATGGACAAGTCGCTTCGCTAGGCTCAAAAAAAGGGACTACCCAATCGCGCATCCTCACAAATCGATGGCGGGGCAGTCCCTTCTAGGTGCACATGCAGGCAGTAGGACGGCGCATGGCGTGGCGCGTCGATTTCTTACTTCACGTGCTCGGTGATGAAGTCCCAGGCCTTCATGCCGTCGGTGTCGCAAGCGCACTCGTTGTTGTCGAAGTATATCCAGCTCCAATGGCCGAGGTACTGGTAGGGATTTCCGTCCGGGTCCTTGTACTTGCCAGTGGTGTCTACCACATGGTCGGTGGTGGAGACATGGAGGGTCTCATCGGTCTTGCCGGCTGCCTTCAGGCGGTCGATGGTGGGAATCTCATGCAGCGTGGGATCTACGGTGGTGTCGTCCTTCGAGTAGACGAAGTACATGGGGAGGTCTCGCAGACTCACGATCTGCTCGTCAGTGATGTTTTCGTTCTTGAGCGCCTCGCAGATGGGCACCACGGCCGCATAGGCACCGGGACGGCTGATGGAAAGAATCATCGTCATGAAGCCGCCGTTTGAGCAACCTGCGAGCACGATCTTCTCGGCTCCGACCTTCTTTGCATGTGCGTCGATGAGTTCCTCGAGGGACGCGGTGTAGAAGGAGGTGCCGTTCTCGTCTATGGCGCCATTTTGGAAGTTGCTCATCTTTCCGTCGCTGTCCATCCAGTAGGTGGGGCACTGGGGGGCGAGGATGTGGGCGCCTCCCACCTTCTGCTGGAAGTCGTCCTCGGACAGGGCCACGACTTTGTTTGCGAGGATGGTCACACGCGGGTCGGTGTTTGCCGTGCCTCCCTCGCCCAGGCCGTGCAGCCATACGACGAGCGTCTTGCTCTCTTGCTCAGGATCCCATGAGGCAAACGCATAGTTGGTGCCATCGGCTGCGCTGTAGACGTCAATCGTCCATTTGTCTGCAGAGGTCGTAGTGTCGGTCTCCTTGGTTTCGATCTGCAACGCCGAGACAGCCTTGCCGTTGCTGGTCAAGGAGGCGTCCTTCGCCATGCCGATGGTGAGGTAATAGGGATTGCTCCAGGTGTTGAGCTGGGTGATCATGCTGAAGGTGAGCGGTGAGTCGCCGTCATCCGGCGTGCATTCGAGCTCGAGGTCTACGGTGCCGTCGTCGTTTATCACGGCATTGTTTACGATGCGGGGGATGGTGACCTCCACGATGGGGAACGAGTCTTTGGTGAAGTCGGTCGCCATCTTGGTCTCGGATACGTCGAAGTCTGATGGATCGACTGCATCGAGCGGTGCGCTCAGCGTGAGGGTGACCTTGTCGATGCCACAGCCCCAGTCGAAGCCTTGTATGTGGCGCGTGTAGGTGCCGGTGATGGTGGTGCCGTCACCGGTCGCCGAGTTGCCTGCGCTGCCGGATGTGGAAGATGCGCCGTTGTTGCCGCACGCTGCCAACGCCGCGCTGGTAATGCCGATGGTGCCCATAAATGCCCTCCGCGTCATGTTTGCTTCCATATGCCCTCCTTCGAACGGAACAAATACTATGTTTTATATTAATAAGCACGCGTATGCGTGAGCGAACAAAAACTGGTAACCGAAGCAAATGGTGATGCGAATGGCGAGCCATCCTTTCACGTGTTACCATGGGTGCGACAGAGTGCATCAGAAATGTCAAGTCGTGTCGAAAGGCGGAGCAGATGAAACTGAAGACCACAATCATTCTCACGGGTGTCGCGGTGGTGAGCGTGGGCGTAGGCGGTGCCGTTGCCACGATCTACGCAAAGCGTCGTGCAAAGCGCATACTCGAACGCGAGGTTCTCAAGGCTCTGGAGAAGGTCGTTCGGATGAGGGCGGAGGACTACATGCCGAGCGGAGCGCTTGGGCAATCGGTCTTCCGCAGATTCCTTGATGGGCTCAGCGACCGGCAGCTGATTGCGTTCTGCGCCCTGATGGAGGTGGGTCACTTTGCGAAGGTGTCGGGCATAAACACCTTCCATCCCACCAAGGAGCAGATTGCAGCGGCTGCGGGCAAGTATATGCTGGAGAAGCACCTCGCCCCGAGGGGGAGGGCAGACTTGCTAAGCAAGCTCGACACCAGCGATGCCTTCGACGCTCTGGGGGCTGCCTATCGGATGCTGAAATAGGCCCGGTCATGAGATGGCAAGCTTCGGACGGGACCGTGACCTGCTGGCTCGATGGGCGGATAACGTCAAACAACGCCGAGGACGTCGAGGGTGCGATTCGGAATGCCGTGGCGGAATCGAGCGCCAAGCGCATCGTCCTCGACGCCCACGATCTCGCCTACATTTCCAGCGCGGGACTGCGCGTCATCATACGGCTGCTCAAGTCTTATGGGGACGTGATGGTTGCGAACGCGTCGTCTGAGGTGTACGACGTCTTCCATACTACGGGGATGACCGAGCTTGTGGAAGTGCGACGAGCGCTTCGTAGCGTGGACGTCAGCCACATGAAGCAGATC
>CACXZL010000297.1 GCA_902772085.1 uncultured Coriobacteriaceae bacterium
TTATGTACTCAAGCGAATTTTGCTGGCTGTCCTGACGATCTGGATCGTCATTACAGTGACATTTTTCGTGATGCACGCCGTTCCCGGCGGTCCTTTCGTCGGGGAGAAGGCCATTTCCAAGGAAGCCCAGGCAGCGCTGGAAGCCAAATACGGACTGGACAAACCGCTGCTGGAACAGTACGTCACCTATCTGCGCGATATTGTCACCCGCTTTGACTTCGGCCCGTCGCTCAAGCAGCGCGGACGCATGGTCATTGATATCATTGCCGACGGCATGAAGACCTCTGCCAAACTCGGCCTGATCGCAGCCGGACTTGCTGCCGTCATCGGCATTGTGCTCGGCGCAACCGCCGCTATCCGGCGCAACACGTTTCTGGACAAGGTGATCATGGTCATCACGACCGCCTTCGTGTCCATGCCTTCCTTTATTATGGGATCGTTTTTGCTCATCGTCTTCTCCGTCAGCCTGAAATGGCTTCCGGCCAACGGCGCGGCACAGGGCGGTCTGGTTCTGCCGGTCATCACACTGTCGCTGTATCCCATGAGCTATATCACGCGTCTGACCCGTTCCTCCATGCTCGACGTGCTGGGACAGGACTATATCCGCACAGCCAAGGCCAAGGGTGTCTCCCGCTGGTCCATCATTTTCGGCCATGCGCTGAAAAACTCCCTGATCCCTGTCATCACCTACTTTGGACCCATGCTGGCCTTCATCGTGACCGGTTCCATGGTCGTGGAGCAGATCTTCGCCGTGCCGGGCATCGGCCGCCAGTTCGTTCAGAGCATCACCAACCGTGACTACACCATGATCATGGGCACCACGATTTTCCTGGCCTCCCTGATCGTCATCATGAACCTCGTGAGCGACCTGCTCTACAAAGTGGTCGACCCGCGCATTGAGTTTGATTGAGAAAGGGGGAAACACATTTGTTCAGCGCCAACAAGCCCTTCAGCATGCATCTGGATCCCAACGCGTTTCTCCCTGCCACCGAAGAGGACAAGCAGTATATTTCCCGCATGCGTCCCTCCAGCACCTTCTTTAAGGATGGCTGCAAACGCCTGCTGAAAAACAAGGTGGCCACCATCAGTCTGATTCTGATTCTTCTCATCACGCTTTCCAGCATTGTCCTGCCCATGGTATGGCCCTACTCGTATGACGCCATGCTCGGTGTGCGGCCCGGAAAGCCCGTGGATGCTTCCTATAACAACCTGGCCCCCTTCACCTGGGGCAAAACCGAGCTCAAGCGCATGGAGGAAGCTGAGCTTGTGCATTCCTGGTGGGATACGCCAGACCAGGGGAGCGCCAAGCGCTTGTTCGAGCTGACTGACAAAGGTCGCCAGTGCCTGAGGCGTTGGATCGATGCCCTTGCGTGCTATAAGCTGACCATCGAGGACCTCCGCGTGAGTGCCTCGACGGCACTCGGCATTGACGTGCCTGACACGCCAGCCTGTGCACATGTCGACGATTTGAATATCGAAGTGAAGGGTTCCTCGTTCTCGTAACGATGAATTTGTGTACGCGCAATTTTTCGCGCAATACGCCTTGCAAGCGGGTTCGATAATCCGTAATATACCTTCTTGCGCCTATGGTGGGTATAGTTCAGTTGGCTAGAACGCCAGATTGTGGCTCTGGAGGTCGTCGGTTCGAGTCCGATTACCCACCCCAGCGCGCCTGATGTGGAGCGATTGAGATTTTTGCTTGCAAAGGCTCATTGCTTCGCGTACCATAATCAGGCGCTTTGCGCACGACATAATTGCCATGGACCGGTAGCTTAGTTGGTAGAGCAGGGGACTCTTAATCCCAAGGTCCGGGGTTCGAGTCCCCGCCGGTCCACCATGAAATCCTAGCCAGCGCATGCTGGCTTTTGTTTTATAGGGGGCTGGCATGGAGTACTCATTTCTCGAAACAAGTGACGAGGCTCTGATCGAGGGAGCGAAGCTTCCACTTGAAAAAGGTGCAGCTATCGGCATGTTCACAACGGGCTATGACGTTGTGAACGACGAGACAGTTGCAATCAGCATTGTCGATATGAACGGTTCAGTGCTCTTCTCCGAGAAAGTGAAGCCGCACAATCGCGAGGACTGGTCTGCTTGCGAGGCTTCGGGTGGGATAGGTCCTGAGGACGTTGAAGAAGCACAGCCGCTCTATGAGCTTGAGGACGAGATGACCGAGGTGCTCGAGCCGCTTGAATTCGTTTTGTGTCAGCATGTCGACTTCGTCAAGGCCATGCTCGATCGGAGTTGGATTGCGATGCCCAATCGCGTGGTCGTCGATGTATGCGAGCTCTTCCGTCTTTCGCATTGCGTTAAGGGCTATCCTGAAGAGCCTGCCACAGTTGCCACGATTGAAAGCATTGCCGAATACTATGGCTTTGTGATTGACTTGTCTACTACCGAAGGCGTTGCTCGTGCTGTTAACAATGCGTACCGCTCGATTGTCGGAGAGTTCGTGCAACAGCGCGACGCAAAGGGGCAAGAGTATTGGGATGCGTATGAGGCGCGCATGGCTGAAGAGAATTCAGAGCAGGACGCTGCCCGCACGGTTGAGCAGATGCGCGAACGCAGGTACACCCAGATGAACGCGCTCTTGTGGGTTGCGGGTGGCATCATCTTCACGTCGCTTGTCATTCAGCTCTATCAAAACGGCGGCGATATCGGTTTCATGATGATCGCTGGCGCTGCGGCAGCGTTTTGTTATATTCGCGCCGTCATCAACTGGAACAAGAAATAGCCATAACCCGCATTTTGCCTGCGACGATACTAGATTTGCGTTATCATAGCGGAACGTGCTTGCGCACATATTGACGATGCGCGCCCATGGCTCAACGGATAGAGCATCGGACTTCTAATCCGACGGTTGTAGGTTCGATTCCTACTGGGCGCGCCAGTTTGCAAGTTAGGTAACCAAAAAGGGGCTGTCCCTTTTTGGTTACTCTGTTGAAAGGGGCCAAAGTGGCAAGCCTCAAAGGACGCGATTTCCTCAAGCTCCTCGATTTCTCGAGCGATGACATCAGGCACATGATCGATGTTGCCGAGAAGTTCAAGGCGAAGAAGCATGCTGGCGAACCGCATCGCTACCTTGAAGGAAAGAACATCGTGTTGCTGTTCGAGAAGACTTCGACGCGCACGCGTTGCTCGTTCGAGGTGGCAGGTCACGATCTTGGCATGGGAGTTACGTTCCTCGATCCTGCGAGCTCGCAGGTCTCGAAGAAGGAATCGATTGCCGACTCGGCTCGCGTGCTGTCGCGTTTCTACGATGGCATCGAGTATCGCGGCTTCGGTCAGTCGATCGTCGAGGAACTTGCGGAATACGCCGATTGCCCCGTGTGGAACGGCCTCACCGACGAATGGCATCCGACTCAGATGATCGCTGACATGCTGACGCTGCGTGAAACGTTCGGAACTGATCTTTCCGGTCGCACGCTCGTCTTCATGGGCGATGCACGGAACAACGTTGCCAATTCGCTCATG
>CACXZL010000298.1 GCA_902772085.1 uncultured Coriobacteriaceae bacterium
GGGGTGCGTCGTGCAGTGAGTCCTATGTCAACGATTTGATTCGCGCGAGGGATTTCTTTGCGGAGGCACGAGCTATATCCTCAGTACGAGTAGGACAAAGGGGATAAATGAGCATGGGACGCCATCATGACGTCTGAGGCGTGGAACATCCCCTCATCAAGGCATGTGAGGAACAAGTATAACCTACGGCAAATAAAACCGTATACAATCACGGGGTCTTCCTTCGTCCTCTCTTGGGTCTCGGGGGCGCGGGCTTGCCTCAGGTTCTTAATCGCGGCCCTGCCAGGCTTCGGCCTCGGCCTCGGGGGTGCGGGCTTGCCCATGTCCTCCGACCTACACGCCTTGGCGTTGACCACCTGGTAGCCGATCGACTCCGGGCGCTCGTCCTCCATGTCCATGTCGTTGATGCCCCAGGTCCACCGGCAGGACAGGGATCCTCGTTGAACTTTTCGAACCGGGCGTAGATCCTGTCGCGGAGCACCTTCTTGGTGGAGGTGCGGATGCCGCGTGGCATCTGGCGGCTCATCCTGCCGAAGAAGGACTCGATGAGGTTCATCCAGCTCTAATCCCGGTATCGGGATTATTCGTGGCTCAACGTGGTGGAGGCTTCTTCAGCAAGATGACCAGGCAGATGCTGAGTGGCATCCGCGTCGAGTCGAAGGGGGAGCTGAAGGAGTGCATCTACAAGTACTTCGGGGAGGTCAACGGGAGCCGGTGGCCTGCCGCTGGAAGTACAGGCTCGACGAGGCGGACGTCTTGGAGGACGTTGTGGTAGACACCCTCCCGCTGAAACAGTCCATATACTAGACCTCATGTGTCAGTTCCCCCGTCCCTCTGACACGCGAAGGACGGGACGTGTCCGTTTGTGCACACGCTGACTTATGGCGTGTGCGAAGTCGGACACTTGACCGGCAAAATGGCGCCCTTGCTGTCCGTTTGTGCACACGGGACGTGGCCGCGTGTGCAAAGTCGGACACGCGGATGCCGATTCGGGCGATCGCACGTCCGTTTGTGCACACGGGACGTGGCTGCGTGTGCGAAGTCGGACACGTGAAAGGCCGTACCGTGCCCTTCCTGTCCGTTTGTGCACACGGGACGTGGCCGCGTGTGCAAAGTCGGACACGTGAAAGGTCGTACCGTGCCGTTCCTGTCCGTTTGTGCACACGGGACTCTCGGGCGTGTGCACAAACGGACACTACGACAGGCGGGGTGCCCGCGCGTCTCCGCGCGAGGGGGGCCGTCCCGTGGGAAGGAGGGCGATCGCCATCGCGTTGGCCGACGGGGACGGGGAGCCCCTGGAGGCCCGCGCCCGCACCGCGCCATGCGGGCGCGGGCCGTGGCGCGCGGGGATCCCGCTGCTCAAGGCCGACGGCCACGCGGCGGTCGACATCGCCGACAGGGTCGGCCTGAGCCGCAAGAGCGTGATGCCGCGCGTCTCCAAGGCGCCGCGGAGGCGACGGGGTCAGGCCCGCGCCAGACGGCCTCGGGGCGCACGTCTCCCGGGAGACGAGGCGCCACCTCGCGACCGTCCCCGGGCGGGATCGAGTGTATCGCAAGCATTCCCGTTCGCATCGCTGGCGCCCTGCGCGAGCCTGCTCGATCCCGCGCGTATCGAGCAGGACATGCAGTCGCTTCCTGATGCCTACGCATGCGACGAATCCGAGATTGTGGGCAAGCTCGCGCGCCTTCACATCGACTTCGAGGCGATTCATCCCTTTATCGACGGCAATGGCCGCACGGGGGGCTTATCGTGAACCTCGAGCTCATGAAGGAGGGGTATCTGCCCATTGATATCAAGTATGCGGACAAGAAGAGCCACTACGACGCATTTGACGGATGCCATCCCGCAAGGATCCGCAGGCGATGGAGCGCCCCTTTGCGCGCTGCCTCAACGAGCAGCTTACCCGATACCTCGAAATCCTCGGATAGCAGTTACGGTTCACACTCCCTGCCCCTGCGCATGCCAGAAAGCGGCGACTCACGAAGCGAGCGGGCGAAGCGAGCGCGGAGCTGCAGGCTGGCTAGCGTAGGGGCTAGGAGCGTGAACTGTAACGGATAGTAAGCTCGCGTCTAAGGACCACGATTCTCTCGTCGCGCTCGACGACGTTGCATGGCTATAATGGGACCGATACGTACGGCGATTCGTAGGCATGCGGCAGCAGAAAGACGGGCGTGGCGTGAGAGTCGAAACAGTGATATTTGCCGGCGGCGTGGGTAGGCGCATGGGCGGCAGCAAACGGCCGAAGCAGTTCCTCGAGCTCGGTGGTCGGCCCATCATCGACTACACCATTGCCCACTTTGCTGAGCATCCCATGGTCTCTCGTATCGTAATCTCCTGCTTGGAGAGCTGGATGCCCTACCTCGAATCCTTCTTGGGGACGAGGCATTACACGACTCCCGTAGACGTCATCGCGGGCGGTTCCACGGGACAAGACTCCATCTTCCGTGGTCTGGCGCACTTGCGGGAACGACATCCGGGAGACGAGGAGGCTGTGGTGCTGGTGCATGATGGCGTGAGGCCCCTCATCGACGCCGCGACCATAGAGGCCTGCGCGACATCCGCCTACGAGTGCGGACCCACGGCCACCATTGCCCCCTCCACCGAGACGGTAATAGTGACAAACAATGACGGAGTGGTGGAGCACGTGCTCGATCGCTCGCGCTGCGGTCTTGCGCGCGCACCACAGGGTTTTCGCCTAGAGGGGCTCTATGCGGCGCATCTGCGTGCGCAAAAGGAGCACGAGGATGACTTCATCGACTCCGTCAGCATGATGGCGCACTATGGATACCGGATTCATACGGTGGAGGGGCCGGCGGAAAACATCAAGGTCACGACCCCGATGGATTACTATGCTTTCAAGGGATACATGGAGGCGCGCGACCAACGCATGCTGTGGGGTGATGAAGCATGATGTCGATGATGGAGCAGGATTGTCTGGTGCTCGCGCATGACGCGCAGCTACCATGGGAGGAGCTGCAGGGCAAGGCCGTGGTGGTGACAGGGGCGACGGGACTCATAGGCAAGTCGCTCGTGGGTACGTTGCTCGCGCGCGAGAACGAGGAGCCGTCTGGTCTGACCATTTGCGTCTTGGTGCGTGATGAGCGCAAGGCCCGAGCGCACTTTGGCGATTGCCGTGCGTTGCGCATCGTGTCTTGGGATGCCTCAAGGCCGTTTGAGGGACTTGAAAGCATCGATCAGGCGGATTTCATCTTTCACTGTGCAAACATGACGAGCAGTGCGGCCTTCGTAGAGCGTCCCGTGGATGTCATAGGCACCACGGTGGGCGGCGCGCATGCCATGCTGGAGCTTGCGCGCAAGACGGGCGCATCGCTGTGCATGCTGTCTACCATGGAGACATACGGCGAGGTGGACGTTGAAGGTCCAGTGCGAGAGGACCAGGGCGGTTTTCTGGACGCCATGGTGGTGCGCAACAGCTATCCCGAGGCAAAAAGGCTCGACGAAGCGCT
>CACXZL010000299.1 GCA_902772085.1 uncultured Coriobacteriaceae bacterium
GGCCGTTCCCGCCCTCCTTACGACCATTCTCGAGATGGGTGCCTCCATACTCGTTGCGCTTCACACCATGCGATACAGCCGTGACGAGATGGAAGCAAGTGCAAAGCTGAGCGGCGTTACCCCTTCGATTCTACATGGCATCCAAAAGATCAAACTCGCTGGAGCCGAAAGCCGGGCATTTGCCCACTGGGCTCGATTCTATGCAGACGTGTCTGAGGCCACGTATAAACGACCCGCACTCCTACTTGCCGGTCCCAAACTCATACCGATCATCAATGCGATAGGCACTGTGGCACTCTATGGGATAGCCGTCACAAGCAGGGTTTCCATACCAAACTACATGGCTTTCAACACCGCCTTCGGTGCGGTCTCGGGTGCGATCACCGCAATCGCCAGCGTCGCGACAAGCGTCGCAACCATGAGGCCACTCCTCGAGCTCATAGAGCCCATTATGAAAGCTGTCCCTGAGACGCTCTCAAATCGGGAGCAGGTGGACTCGATCACCGGTTCCATCGAAGTGAGCAATTTGTCTTTTGGCTATGACGAGAAGGGCCCGCTCGTAATCAACGATCTCTCGATGCGCATCAGAGCTGGTGAGTATGTCGCCATCGTGGGTAAGACCGGCTGTGGCAAGTCCACGCTCATGCGTCTGCTGCTCGGCTTTGAGAAGCCCATGAGAGGTGCCATCTATTATGATGGCAAGGACATATCGGAAGTAGACATTCGCTCGTTGCGTCGCCATATAGGAGTCGTTCTGCAAAGCGGGAGTCTCTTTGCGGGCGACCTACTCATGAACATCACGGTGGCAAGTCCAAACGCAACGCTCGAGGACGCTTGGCGCGCCGCAGAAATGGCTGGTATAGCCGATGACATCAGGCGCATGCCCATGGGCATGCAGACGATCGTGTCTGAAGGCGGCGGAGGCATCTCTGGCGGGCAGAAGCAGCGTATCCTCATAGCGCGCGCCGTCTGTGGAAAACCAAAGATGCTCATGCTGGACGAGGCGACTTCTGCGCTCGACAACGTCACGCAACGCCATGTAAGCGATGCCCTCGAGCATCTCAACTGCACGCGCATCGTCATTGCCCATCGTCTCTCAACTATCCGCCATGCAAACCGTATCATCATGCTCGATGGTGGCAAGATAGCGGAGAGCGGGACCTATGATGATCTCATGGCTGCAAACGGTGTCTTTGCTGAGCTCGTTAAACGCCAGCAGCTTGAGGAGGAATAGCATAAGTCTTTTTTGTAGCCTGCCCCGACGGGAAGTCTCCGGCCTCCCGTCGGGGCGGTTTTATAAGCTCCCGCGCGTCTCACGAGTCAATTGCGGGCAAAGATGCGCATCCGCTACATCAGCTTGGTCTCTTCAAGCTTCTCTTCCATCCATTCGTTCAAACCTACGAGCGGCTTGCGCAGCACCAGCCCAAGCAGGAGCGCGGGAACGAGATAGAGCGCAAGCGTCCCCATCGCCACGAGCCAGTCGTTGCCATAGGTGCCAAACATAGCCGCACGGAAGGCGTTCTCCGTATAGACAAACGGAAGAAATCTGTAGAGCGACTGGAAGAGGGTCGGCAGCATCTGCACGGGGAAGGTCCCGCCAGAACCTGCCACCTGTATCACCATGATAAGCACGCCGAGTCCCTTGCCCACATCGCCAAAGGATGCCGCAAGAGCATAGACGATGTTTATGAAAACGGTTGAGGCAAGCCAGCCCGTGAGCATGAAAAGCATCGGATTCACGCACTGCACTTTGAGAAAGAAGAGGTCGCCCAAAAGCAGCATGGTGGATTGGCATGCCCCCAACATGAGGAAGAATGCAAGACGACCAAAGTAGGCATGGCGCGGCTTGGCACCGATCTCCTCCAATACGTCCTTTGCGACGGTAACGTAAATCAGGATGCCCATGAGGGTACCGCCCACCCAAAGCGCCATCGTGGTATAGTACGGCGTCATGGCCGAGCCGTTGTTTTCCACGGGAAAGACCGCCTCGCGGTCGAGCTCCACCGGTGCCGTGAGAAAGTTCACGAGCGCTGCGGAATCCGCGCCAAAGATCGTGCGCACAAGTTCGATGTCACCTGTTGAAACGGCTTGGCGCACGCCGTCACGCATAGTCTCGACCTTATCTGCGGCCTCATCGATCTTTATGCTGGCATTGTCAAGCGTCTCCTCGAGTCCCCTCAATCCGGTAGAGGCGTCATTGAGTACGGTCGGCAGCTTGTCCATCTCGGCGTGCAGACTCGACGATACGTTTGCCGCATCGGATGAAGCCGCCTCAATGGCATCCACCATCTCGCCCAAAGAGCTGCTCAGCTTACCACTTGCGTCAGTACGCACGGCATCGATGCTCTGGCGGGCTTGCGCAGCAAGCTCCTTGAGTTCCTGTTGGCTCGCAGAGGCATCGTCTTTCGACGTCTGTATGTCAGCTATGCTCTTGTCGAACGTGGCAACGAGGTCATTCAGGTATCCGAGGGCCGCCTTGCTTCGCGCCAACAAGTCCGATACGTCTGCTGAGACAGTATGGGCAGCAGTGACGTTTACGGTATACCCTGCGATGTCTTTGTTGAGATTTGCCGAAAGGTCACTTATCGTTCCATTCAGGGCTTCCAGCGCGTTCGAGAACCTTTCCATGCCGTCTCTTGTCGTGGCAGCTGCGTCTTTCGCCTTGTTGAGCGCTGTCACCAGCTGGTCGACGTCGCCATCTGCCTTCTCGAATGCGTCGTCTATGGCTGCCTCCACGTCTTGGACCGATCCGATGCCCGCATCAATGGCCGAGTTTGCGGCACCTTCTGCCGTCTGTGCCGACTCTTGGAACTGGCCTACGCCATTGGCTGCCTCTTGGAGCGTTTGGGCCACGTCGAGCGAGATCGCATTGGTACCGAGCACCGACCCAGACGCTTCCGTGACGCTGCGAATGGACGCAATCACGCCCTTGTATGCAGCGATGTCGTTGGCGGATCGACGCATGGAAGCGAGCGACTTGTCCAACGCCCCTTCAAGGTTCGTTGCCGCCGAAAGCACGCCGTCGTCGTCAAGCACGTTCGAGAGGTCACCTATGAGTTCTGTCACTGCCTCCGAGACCGCTTCGGTGAAGCCCTCGTCCACCATCGTCTGAACGGAACCCGACGCCTTTCCCGTCACAATGGAGGCGATCGCATTGCGCTTTTCGTTCACGTAGTAGTCAAGCTGGGGATGGGCCGGATTCTTTGATACCACGCTCAGAAGCTTGGTGGTGAAGTCCTTGGGTATCACCACGGCAGCGTAGTACTCACCTGCCGTGACGCCCTCCACAGCCTTTTCTTCGCTGGTGACCTCGTACCCAATCTTGGTGCTTCCCGCAAGAGAGCTCACCACGCGCTCGCCAACGTTTATACGGAAGGGTATGATGCTTCCTCGCAATCCCTCATCGGAGTTTGCGAGAGCCACTTTGATCTGGCCGGTGTTTGCATAGGGATCCCAGATCCCAGCCACCGGCTATGTTGAACCAGGCATAGAGAGACGGCATCACCACAAGGCCCATGCATACAAGCAGCGCTATGACGTTTCCGCGCAAATGCTGTAAATCTCGACGCAAAACGGCAAGGATACGGCTCATCGTGCATCGCCTCCCTTCTCAGTTTCGACACGTTGGGCGACATCCTGGTCATCGTCATCTGATGCCGGATCATGCTCCTTCTTCATGGTCGTCATCACTCCAGTCCTTGCATGTGCATAACGACGCGCTATGAGGGCGTCTACCGGAGCACTTGGCAGGACTTCCTCGCGCAGCGTCTCGTTCAACACGTTCTCAAGTTCCTCTGGAGAGAGCTCCGTAAGAGCGCGCTTGTGTGTGATGCGATCGTGCAGGTACTCCACGACTATGAGGAAAACGTAGATGCCTATGAGTGACACCACGAAGCAGGCGATGGTGGGAAGCTGCGCGTCAAGTACAAGCATGAGCGCAAAGATTCCCAAGGGCAGCAGCAGGAGAAGCAGAAGTCCCCGACGCACGAGCGATGGATACATGCGCTCAAAGGCGGCGCTGCGCGCTTCAAGCTCCTCTCGGTATTCCTTCGGCGAATGGAGCGCCTTCACTACCGTGGCAAGACGATAGTGGTTGCCCTCCATAGCCACCGGCTCGCTCACCAAAAGGTGATGCGTATCCCGCAGGCGCTGGTCAAAGAGCGCGTTTACATTCACCAGATGTGCGCGGGCTGCCACGCCCACCAGAATCGAAGGCACCACAAAGAGCAGAAGCATGCCAAGGTTGTAGGCGAGATTGCCTCCATAGAAGCCGCCTATCGCCTCGCGCATGGCATTGTTTGAATACGTGAATGGTA
>CACXZL010000300.1 GCA_902772085.1 uncultured Coriobacteriaceae bacterium
AACGAGTACAGGTAGTCTGCGATGACTTGCTCTCGATTGGCCCCCACGAGACCGAGAAGCAGCATGCCCACCATACCCGTGCGGTCCATGCCGGCCGCGCAATGGAAGAGCACGCAGTCGTCAGGGCTCGCGGTGGCAAAGAACGAGAAGACGTCTCGTACGACGTCGTGATTTGCCAGCATCGTGAGATAGCCGAGCGTCCAATACGAGCCATCGGAGTCGTTGCGTTCCAAGGCGGGGTCCGACAAGTTCACGTCATAGAGCGGCGCATGGAGCGTGCGTACCTCGGGCATTTTCGAGAGCTTGTCGCCGGCGATGCTGACCTCATGGTATCCGCGCAGGTCGACTACCATTCGCACTCCGTAGTTGTACAGGCGCCTTTGGTCTTGAGCGCTCAGCATGTCCAGCCCGCCTGAGCGCAGGAAGCGTCGATATGAGGTGACGCCATCCTCTACGAGATAGCCTCCGAGCTCGCGTACGTTGAAGCCGGACTCGACCTTGAGCTTGCGATCGGGTTCAAGCTCTTCTTGGTCGCGTAACCATAGCTCGAGCCAGCGTTGTTTGAATCCCATATGTCAACCCTCCATGCTTCCCGTTCCTGCTTTCACATAATAGACAGTACATCTTGTGTATGCATTGGGATAAAGTGGAGTGGCAGGAAATGAGGTGACATAGTATGAAAGTGGTAAATATTCTTTCGGTTATGTGTGCGGTGATTCCGCTTTTGGCGACGTTTGTGTTTCGCGTACAAGACGAAGGCTTCTCGGAACGCCATCACAGCCATCACGACACCTATGTGGTATCCATGTCTCTCACATGGACGCTGGTGTTGGCTATGTTTGTGATGGGAGCACTGGGAATCCTGCTCGGATGGCTGTGCTCCATAAGCGTCTTCGAGACAAACTCCGCTGTGGTGATGGGCTTTTTTGACGCGTATCTCTTGGTTTCGTTTCTTTGCTGGGTGTGCCTCGTGCGCTATAAAGTCGTGACGTACGATGACTACATGGAGGTAACGCCGTTCATCGGACGTACCCATGCCGTCACCTACGCGCACATAACGGCCATGAAGTTGATACCTTCAGTTCTCATCAAGGGCAAGCGAAACATCCGCGTGTATGAAGGTGATAAGAAACGCGCCTTGCTGTGGTGCGGCCTTGATCTTGATCAGATTCTCATTCGTATAAACAGGTTTGAAACGCTCGAAGACCTCTCGGCAGAGGCATAGCGTTCAAAACCCACAGCGAGTCAAGTGCGAGATTGCACATAATCCGCCGTGGGTTTGTAAATGACGAGCTTACGCCTCGAGAGTTCCTTGCTCGATCTGGGTGAGCATGTCTACGCGGCGCTGATGACGACCTCCCTCATAGGTGGCATCGAGCCACGAATCGACGATGAGCTTTGCCATTTCATCGCCCACTACACGAGCACCAAAAGCGATGATGTTTGAGTTGTTGTGACGTTTGGAGAGCGCGGCGGAATAGGGTTCGGAGCATACGCACGCGCGCACGCCAGGGACTTTGTTTGCTGCGAGGCTGATGCCGACGCCAGTACCGCAGATGAGTACGCCTCCGTCTACCTCGCCTGCTGCCACGAGCTTTCCAACGCGATAGCCGCTGAGGGGATAGTCGAAGCTTTCCGTGCTGTCGGTGCCTACGTTTATGACCTCGACGCCACGTTCTTCCAGATGGGCGACGATGGTGTTTTTGAGCGATACGGCGGTGTGATCGTTACCTATGGCAAGCTTCATGAGACTTCCCTTCTCAAGGACGGTTGCGGGCATGCCCATGATACACTCAAAAGGCACTCGTTCTCTGAGAAAGGTCAGATTATGATCAAGCTTGCCTTGTCCGACTTGGACGACTCCCTTATCCGCGTGGGGCTGCCGCATGCGACTCAGCATGCGCTTGACGCCATACATGCCATGCTCGATGCGGGTTTGCGCTTTGGCCCGTGTACGGGTCGTGTGCCATGGGACCTGCACATGCTCTTTGCTGAGGACAAAGCCGCCTATCGTACGGGCGTCACGGTAAACGGGCAGCTGGTCTACATCGATGGCGAGCTTGTGTACGACAAGCCGATTCCCCATGAGGGCCTGCAGAAGGTGGCAAATACCGTCTACGACTTTCCTGGCACGGCGTTGATGATCAACGACTTTGGCAACCGTTACTCAGTGGGCATTTCAGCGCTCGAGATAGGCGAGTACTATTCCGAGTTTGGGCGTATTGGCAAAGTGCGTGTGCGGATTCCGGAGGACCGTCCCATCTACAAGGCAAACATCCGTGTCGTCGGTGACAAGAAGCGTCTTCACGAGGTGCGCAAGCAACTCATACATCTCGTGCCCGAACTGGACTTCGTGTACCCCAATCCGCATGTCAACTACATTGACGTCGCCTCGAAGGGGTGGAGCAAGGCAAAGGGCGTGGAAGTGCTCGTGCGTGAGCTCGGCATCGGCTTGGATGAGGTCGTGGTCTTCGGCGATGCGGAAAACGATCTGGACGTGCTGAAGTACGTCCCCAATTCGGTAGCTATGGCAAACGCTACACCAGCGGCAGCAGAGGCAGCGCGTTGGCATATTGGCCTCAGCGCAGATGACGCGGTGGCGGACGCCTTGCTTCAGATTGCGGAAGCTGCCAAGCAGGGCGGTATGCCGGCGTTTATGATTGACAAGGCATAGCGTGCAAGAAAGGACTTGCTATGATAAAACTCGTACTTACCGACCTCGACGATACGCTCATACGCAATGGGCTGCCTCGTGCGACCGACCATGCGCTTGCGGGTATCCATGCCATGCTGGACGCAGGGCTTCGCTTCGGGCCGGTCTCAGGGCGCATTCCCAGCGACTTGGGTTGGATGTTTGGGGACGATGAGGCGTGCTATGCCACAGGTGCTCCTGTGAACGGACAGATGGTTTATGTGGATGGCAAGCTGGTGCACGTCGAGACACTTGACGGCTCGGAGCTAAACCGCCTGTCTGAGGTGGTTTCACGGATTCCCGACGCCTGTTTGGCGCTTTATGATCTCGAGACGTCGTCTGAGGAGGGCTCGGGGTATTTCGTGTCGCCGAACGAGGCGCATGCGAAAGCATGCATGAAGCTCTTTCCGCATTTCAAGCGATCGGTACGACGCTTGAGCGACACCTCCTACGTGAAGGCGAACGTGTGGTGTGGCGGAGATCGGACGCACATCACTGAGCTGCGCGATATGCTTCGCGAGGAGTTTCCAAGCATGGACTTTGTATTCCCCGGCCCAACGGCGCCGATCATAGACATATCTCCGGGCGGCTGGAGCAAGGGAAGCGCCGTGCGTTTGTTGGCGGACGAATTGGGGATTACCCTTGATGAGATCGCGGTCTTTGGCGATTCTGAAAATGACCTTTCGATGATACGTGCTGTGCCGAATTCCGTTGCCATGGCAAACGCAAGCGAAGAAGTGGCCCGTGCCGCCCGTTGGCATAT
>CACXZL010000301.1 GCA_902772085.1 uncultured Coriobacteriaceae bacterium
GACACGATCTGCATGGATTTGTTGCCCACGCTTTCGCTCGAGTGCGCCCAGGCATATGGAACAATAGCTCTTGAGGGTATCTTAGATCCCGTCATCGCCGACGCGCTTCGCTCCTTCACATCTTCCAACGAGGAAGCCATTTCGCTAGCAAAGTCGCTCTCTTGCAGGATAGTGGGTCTCACGGAAACAAACCATGCCCAGGTGCATCGAGGCGGACTAGCAACGGCACAGTTCGATCCAAGGACCTTGCGATTACAAAGCACCGAGCCCCTCTACGCATGCGGAGAGGGGCTAGACGTGGACGGTCCTTGCGGTGGCTACAACCTTGCATGGGCATGGAAGAGCGGCATGGTGGCAGGTGCGTCAGCCGCGAAGGAGGTTTTGCGATGATAGAGGTGTCGAACGTACGCATACCACTCAAGCAACTTGATGGCACGCCCGAGCGAGAACTCATCGCTTGTCGTAGGGCGGCGGCGAAGAAGCTCGGTATAAGAGAAGGCCACATTCAGTCGCTCGAGCTACGCAAGCGGTCGGTCGATGCCCGCAAGCGTTCGTCTATCATGCTGCTCTTCACCGTACGCATAGCCGTCAAGAGAGATGAAGCTGAAGCCACAAAGAACTGTCGGGATGCGCGAATCGTACTTGCCCCTGAGCCATCCCTGCCGTCGCGCATAGAGAACTATGCAGGTCCGAGGCCCATAGTAGTGGGCGCTGGCTGTGCAGGGCTGTTTTGCGCACTGGCACTTTCCAGCGCTGGCATGCGTCCTCTGCTCATAGAGCGCGGAGACGGGTCAGAGCGTCGCACACAGGTAGTGCAGCACTTCTACCGCACGGGCGTGCTCGACCCAGAGAGCAACATCCAGTTCGGCCTTGGGGGCGCCGGCACTTTCTCCGACGGTAAGCTCGGCACGGGGACCAAAAGCCCGGCGCATCGTCTCATTCTGCAAACGCTGGTAGATGCTGGTGCCGAGCGGCGCATACTCTGGGACGCGAAGCCTCATGTCGGCAGTGACGTGTTGCCAGACGTCGTGTCGAGTGTGGCACGAAGAATCGTTGAGCTCGGTGGCGAGGTGCGCTTTCGCACGCGGCTAACGGGACTGCGCATCGAGGACGACATAATCCAAGGCGTGACGCTCGTCGCGAACGAGGCGGAGGAGTCCTTCGCTACGTCGATTGTCGTACTCGCATGCGGGCATTCGGCACGCGACGTGTTTGTGCTGCTCAAGGATTCAGGCGTGGCGCTAGAGCGCAAGCCGTTTGCCATGGGCGTGCGCATAGAGCATCTCCAGCGCAACATCGATCGCATCCTCTATGGACGCTCTGCGGGGCATCCCGCCCTTGGCGCCGCCCCATACAAGCTCGTCGATCATCTGCCGAGCGGCAGGAGCGTCTTCTCGTTTTGCATGTGTCCGGGAGGCTATGTGGTCGCGGCAACGAGCGAGATGGAGGGCGTCGTCACCAACGGTATGAGTCTTTCAGACCGCGCCGGCACAAACGCAAACGCAGCCTTGCTAGTAAACGTGAACCCAGAAGACTTGGAGCCAGACGACGTCATGGCTGGAATGAAGCTTCAGATCAAATGCGAGCGGCGCGCCTTTGAGGAAACCATCGGCAGCGGTAATCCCTATGCGGCTCCTGCGCAGCTCGTGGGTGATTTCTTGCAGCGCGCGCCTTCCTCTGCCGCGGGGAAGGTCTGCCCCACATACCCACGTGGAGTATGCTGGGGTGATTCCATCAAGCGAACTCTTCCATCGTACATCATCGATTCTCTCAGGGCATCTTTGCCCCGCCTCGAGCGAAAGATTGCCGGATTCAGCGCAGCGGACGCAGTGCTCACTGGTGTGGAGTCCCGCTCCAGCTCACCCATTCGCGTCGTGCGTGGCAAGGAGGGCGAGTCCGTAAGCACGCGGGGGTTGTGGCCATGCGGCGAAGGCGCAGGATATGCTGGCGGCATCATGAGCGCCGCCACCGACGGCTTAAAGATCGCCGACGCCCTTATTGCGGAAGCGATACGCTCACAGAGGCGCAATCCATAGCGCGTCGGCGCGATCCAAAACTCCACCGAAGGCGCCATCGTCTCTCGACAAAACATAACCCTAAAGCATACGTTCCATCACTACAAAGGGAACAGGGGAATCTCCGTCGGGGTTCACATCCAAGTCTTTCGGCAACTATCATGCCGCCACGCTCAACGATTCCGCGCACATGGTCTTACGACGGATGCCCATCACGCCGCCAGCAACATAGCAGGGCAAGCTGAATCTCCTCTTGCCGAAAGCGTCATGATATCTCATGGTCTATACCCCTTCTTCGCATCTGTTTGCATCACATAAAAATGAAGGGGCCGCCCCTGAACGGAACGACCCCCACCAATCTATGTACCGACCGCTATAGGCTGATCACGCAGGCATCCGCACCAGGGTCGTAGTCGCCGGGCATCTGGCCGGCAGGAAGCACTTGGACATCCACGGCCTCGGTTGGCTTTGGAAGATTCGCTGCTTGCCGGCCGGCGCCAACCCCCTCTTCAAAGAGGCGGCGCCCCGTTGCCAGCACATTGCGCAAAGTTATATGCGTATCGCGCCAACTGCAAAATGCAAGGATTGGAGACGTGGGAGACCACCTTCGTTTTGCGCCACGCAGACGTTTACAAAGGCAGCGTTTCGACCGGTCGTCTTTTGGGCATACTGTCCCCATAGGCCGTCATGGGAGGTTCAACGCAATGCCAGCAGCCCAGCGCGAGTACAGGGATCGCCTGTTCACATTCATATTCGGCAGCGAGGAGCACCGCGACTGGACGCTCTCGCTCTACAACGCCGTCAACGGGTCGGACCACGGCGACCCGGGGGACGTCGAGATCACCACCATCCGCGAGGTGCTCTACCTCGGCATGCACAACGACGTGTCGTTCCTGCTCGCGGACGAGATGAGCCTCTACGAGCAGCAGTCCTCCTACAACCCGAACATGCCGCTGCGCATGCTCCAGTACGCATGCAGCCTCTACGAGAAGCACCTGAGGGGCCACGGGCTCAACAAGTACGGGAAGAGGCTGCTCGCGCTGCCCGCGCCGAGGCTCGTGGTGTTCTATAATGGGAGGGACGACGTCCCCGAGGAGGGGGAGCTGCGCCTCAGCGACTCCTTCGCGGGCGGCGCGGAGGCCGACATCGAGGTCCGCGTGAGGCTCGTCAACGTCAACCCCGGCATGGGCGAGGCGATGAAGCGCGCCTGCAGACCCCTGGCGGAGTACTCGTGGACGGTCGAGAGGATAAGGGCCAACGCGGCGGCGATGAGCGCCGCGGAGGCGGTCGACGAGGCCATAGAGTCGATGCCGGACGGCTTCGTGATCAGGCCGTACCTGCAGGCGCACAAGGCGGAGGTGAGGGACATGCTGCTTACCGAGTACAACGAGGCGGAGGCCATGGAGCTGTTTCGCGAGGAGGGCCGCGCTGAGGGAGCCTCATGCGCACCCTGGGGCTCACCGCCCGCCAAGCGATGGACGCCCTCGGGATACCCGAGGCAGACCGCGCGCGCTATCTCACGCTCCTGTAGACTCGAGGCGCGCCGCACTCGCTGGGACGGAGCACACCCGTTCCTCGGTCTCGCGTCTGGCCCCGGATGCTTGGTCACGCCGTTGCGCTCACGCGGGGAAGCGTGACGACGAACGTCGACCCAACCCCCACCTGGCTCGAGAGCTCTATGGTGCCGCCGCCGCGCTCCACCGCATGGCGAACAAGGGCCAGGCCAAGGCCCGTTCCACCCGAGGCGCGGGAACGAGCGGTGTCAACGCGATAGAACCGCTCGAAGACGCGCTCCTGGTCTACCGGGGGAATGCTTATACCGGTGTCGGCGACCACAAACATCGCCCACCCATCTTTGACCGAGACACGCAGGGTAACAGACCCTTCGTCCGTGTAGGCGATGGCGTTGTCTATCAGATTGTTTACGATGAGGGTCGTATCTGTTGCCGATAGCACGACTCGGCACGGCTTCCCCTCTGGCAACAGGTCTTGCAACTCGAGACCAATGCCACGGGCCTCCGCCTGGGAAAGGTGGGCCGCATACGAGGCATACGTCACCGAGGCAAGGTCACAGGTGGTCTCCAAGGACTGCGGGCGCAAGTCCGCCTCCAGTCGCGAGAGGTCCATAAGGTCGCATGCCAACGACTGGAGGCGCGCCGACTCGTGTCCGAGCCTATTCAGAAGCTCTCGCATAGCGACGGTGTCCCCGGTCTCATTCGCCTGAGCCAAGGATTCCGAAAGCAGACGGATGCCGGCTACCGGCGTCTTGAGCTCGTGACTTGCGTTTGCCACAAAGTCCGTCCGCACCTGCTCGAGGCGCTGTACGGGTGCAAAGGCACGACGCGAGACAAGCCACGCGGCAACAAGGGCGACTATGAGCGCGATACCCACCAAGCCAACGCTCATCCAAAGGTATCCCTCCATGAGTCGGTTGACACGTTCCATGGTCATCGACACGCGCACGACCGCAATCTTGTCCTGATACGTGCAACGCACTGCCACGTAAAGGTAGTCGACGCCATCCGTCTCGGACTCGCGCTGGTCTACGCCCAATCCACCAGCCAGTGCATCGCGCACCTCAACTCGGTCGGCGTGGTTCTCCATCGGGCCATCGTTCCCGATGCTCTCGGCAAGCACCGTTCCATCGGTGGCGATGAGCGTCAGGCGCAAGTTGTCGCTGGCGGCAATACGAGCAAGGATCTCGTCAGGCGGCTGGTTGCTCGTTTGAAGGGCGACGCCCGTGGCGTTTGCCACCGCGACCAATCCTTCGCGTTGCCGCTGGTCTATGGTCTGAGCGGCGGGACCGGTGATGAAGAAGCCCCAAACGATCACAAACACGGCAGTCACCAGAACGTAACCACCAAAGAGCCATCGTCGCCAACCATGCACGTGCGTCGCCATACGTCTCGTTCCTACGAATCCTCGTGTCGGGGCTCGAACCGATAGCCCATGCCGTGCTCCGTGTGAATGTATGTCCAACCGTCACGATCGATGGCCTTGCGGAGTCTCTTGATGTGCGTGTCGATGGTGCGACTCGTGGGCAAAAACGCCTCGCCCCAAACCTCCCGCGAGAGCCATTGCCTCGTGCACAGCATGCCGGGTCTGGAGGCGAGGGCGAAGAGTAGCTGATACTCCTTTTTGCGCAGCTTCACGGAGTTGCCCGCCACGAGCACGCGGGCAGCGTTCAGGTCCATGTGAAGCTCGCCAACGTCAATCTGTGACGGGCGCTCGGTCTTCGACTCCATCCTCCGACGCATGTTGGCGCGTACCCGCGCGAGGAGCTCCGCCATAGAGAACGGCTTGGTCACGTAATCGTCGGCACCGGCATCCAGTCCGGCGACCTTGTCGGTTTCCTGATCGAGGGCAGTGAGCATGATGATGGGCACCTTGCTTCCGTCGTTGCGCAGCTGACGGGCAACTTCCAGGCCCGAAAGCTTGGGGAGCATGACATCGAGCAGGATAAGGTCGGGGTCAGTCGCGCGCGCAGCCTCGAGACCCTGGGCTCCGTCCGTTGCGACGGTCAACTCGTAGCCCTCGTTGGCGAGCGTGAACCCCAAAGCCAGACGTATGGTTTTGTCGTCTTCGATGAGCAGGATGCTCGACATGGCATGCCTCCTTGAGTCCATCATCCCAAAGGCGCCTACGCTCGGCGAACCCAAATCGGGCAATGGAGCTGCACACCACAAGAGTTCACATCCTTGTCACACCTGTTCACATCGCGTGCAGCCTCACATTTGCCCACGTAGATAGGATTTGGTTAAGAAGGCTATCGAAGAATGTCTTGCCCGTCAGGCAGTTTCTGGCAGCGCAGACGGCATTCGTTGTGGTCAGAAGCGCATGATGGCATGCGGTACGAAGGGGAAGTGTGCGATGGTAACGTTTGCCGAGTTCGTGAGAGCACTTTTGAGCAATTGCCTCCTTGCGGTGTCCATGGCACTCGTGCTTGGGACCATATTTGTCAACGGAGCAACCGATGCAGCCAACTCCATCGCCGAGGCCGTGGGGACGCGCGCCATCACCTTTCGCAAGGCTGTGGCCATGAGCATCGTTTGCGAGTTTCTGGGGCTGGCGGTCTCCGTGGGCGTTTCGACTGCTGTGGCAGATACCATCGATCACATGGTCGACTTTGGCGGCGACCCGCATGCCGCCCTCATCGCATTGTGCGCAGCGATGGTGGCGATCGTGGTTTGGGGATGCGCCGCGTGGGCATTTGGCATCCCCACGAGCGAGAGCCATGCGCTCATCGCCGGGCTCACCGGTGCGGCCATCGCACTGCAGGGCGGCGTCGCCGGAGTGAATTGGGCCGAGTGGAGCAAGGTGATATGGGGCCTGGTGCTTTCAATAGCGGTCGGGCTGGCATTGGGGTTTGCAACCTCGCGACTGTTGCGATGGGCATTCGCTGAACTCACGAACCGTCAGGCAAACGCCCTGTTCTCCAAGCTACAGGTGGTGGGCGCTGGCTTCGGCGCGTTCATGCACGGGGCGCAGGACGGGCAGAAGTTCTTGTCTACCGCCATGCTCGCAGTGACGCTCTCCACTGGGCAGTCCCTGCAGTCCCAAACACCCTACCCCGCATGGCTCATGGTCCTTTGTGCCAGCGTGCTCTCTCTGGGCGTTGCGAGCGGCGGGTCGAAGATCGTTTCGACCGTCGGAACCAAGGTCGTGAAGATGGAGATGTACCAAGGTGCCGCGGCGTCGCTCTCCGCTGCGGAGATCGCCGTGGGTGCTCACCTTCCCGGGTTGCGGGCTTGTTGGTTACGTGCTCGCCCGCGTCTTTTTGCGGCTGTTCTGACGCCACGTTCTCATTCACGGCACGACCACGGGATAGTCTGGGACGAGAGGACGAGGACGGGCAGGCCGAGGAAGACGTAGGGCGTCGAGTTCTGGAGGTGGCTGCGCGCGACCGGGCTCGCGGACCCCATAGCGCAGGTCGCGCTGCTGGCGGCCATACGCGCAGCCGAGTCCGCGCACGAGCAGCGTGACGAGATGCTGCGCAGGGCGCACGAGCTCGCGTAAGCCTCGTCACTGGTTCCAGTAGCCACCGATGACGCACGTGGTTATGGACTCAATCACGGAGAGCGGGCCGTAGAGCGAGTGGCGAACGGCCGCGGGCGGTCTGCCCTTCGCAAGTCCCTCGTACCCCGCGTCAGCGGGGACCACGCCTACGGCCTCGTAGCCGTCGTACCAGTCTCACCAGTCTCGTACGGCAGCGAAGTCACGCCGGTACTTGTCATAGAGCTCTCGTACCTCGTCCTCCGTGTAGCCCGTGTAGGGCGCCAGCTGCCTCGGGGCGGTCATGAAGTACTTTGCACACGGGACGCCCACGCGCGTGCAAAGTCGGACACAAGATTGGCCTTATCGGGCCGTTCTTGTCCGTTTTTGCACACTGGGCGCCCGTGCGTGTGCTTTTCCGGACACGCGGAGGCCGATTCGGGCGGTCACGCGTCCGTTTGTGCACACGGGACGCCCGCGCGTGTGCAAAGTCGGACACAAGATTGGCCGTATCGCGCCGTTCTTGTCCGTTTTTGCACACTGTCGAGTGCCCCGTGTGCACAAGCGGACACGACGACGGGCGAGGAGTTCGGACGCCCCGGCGTGCGCGAGTGGTCGACGG
>CACXZL010000302.1 GCA_902772085.1 uncultured Coriobacteriaceae bacterium
GGCGCTCCAACGCGAGCTGCCAGCGCTACCGCCTGACCACCGAGAAGATCATGGCATGCGTTGAAGAGGGCTACGAGCTGGGCGAGCACGAGTTTGCCCTGCCGTCCGGCCTTGACTACGACCTCATGCTCACCAATGCTGGTGAGGGTATACTGGCAACTGGCATCGTGCGCGCTCAAGTCACAAGTAGTTGCGATAGGTGTCTGGACGAAACCACCTTTGAGATTGCAGGGGAAGTTGACGAGTACTATCTCTTTCATGAGCCTGATGCGGGTGTCATGGAGGACGATGAAGAAGAGGGTCCGGACTTTGCTCTCGTGGGACCCAATTCTACGATTGATTTGACTGACGCGTTGTCTTCAGCTTTTGTGATGGAAGTCCCCTTTGTCATCCTGTGTAAGGATGATTGCAAGGGTCTTTGCCCGGTATGTGGTGAGAACCTAAACCATGTGGACTGTGGGCATGCGACTCAGATTGAAGAAGAAGTCGAGCGGAATCGTATGGATGACAGCCCCTTCGCCGTACTGAAGGATTTGAACCTATAGCTCGCGCTGCCTTGCAGCGAAGTGCATGATGCGCACACAAGGACAGCGCCTTACAAGTTCCATTTGTTTGAGGATGGTACATGTAAGGGGCTGTTTCTGTTTTCCGCAATAGTGGCACGTCGCAACGTTGACCAAGGCGCGTGATCCTTGTGGGCTAGAGTAGCTCGTCTAAGGTGCGTCCATAGGAGGGGAGGAACTCGTCCAAGAAATCTGCGACTTCGGGCAGTTCTTCCGCCATGGCATCGAGGGTCTCACGAGTGCTACGCGCCGCGGTGACAAACTCTGAGTTTCCAGCATGTGCTTCATCTACGCACTTGATTAGTGCGCTGATCTTGTCTGCCGCCTTTACGAGGCGATGCAAATAATCATCCTCTTCGTGCGAGAAGACGCTCTCATACACTGGTAAAAGGTCGGTTGGCAAGGTTGCGAGCAGTCGTTGCTCCGCTGCGCTCTCCACTTCGGCATAGGCAGCACGTATCTCGGCATTGAAATACTTCACTGGCGTGGGCATGTCTCCTGTGATGATTTCTGAGGCGTCATGATACATGCCTATGAGGGCCGCGCGTTCGGCGTTGAGATTGCGGTCGTATCGCACGTTGCCGATGGTGCAGAGGCCATGGGCTATCATGGCGACTTCCAGTGAGTGCTCGGCGAGGTTCTCAGACTTGGCACTCCGCATAAGTGCCCAACGTTCAATGTATTTCAGTCGCGAAACAAGCGCGAAAAAGTGATGTTCGTGCATCAAACACTCCATTTTGTCCAACGCCTCTTGAAGGGCATCTACGAGAATCTGGAGTGCCCTGATGCGAGCGTTTCGCTTATCGTCTGATTCCAGAATATAGCATCTCATGCAATGCGATCCAAAAAAAGCTTGTGCTCCTCAAGTGCGAGCAAATATGCTAGTCTCAAATGACGCTAGTTCTATTGACTGCTCTTATCTATCGGAAATGGAGTCGATATGTCTTCAGAGGCAAAAAGAGTAAAGATTCTTACGCTCGTGGCCTTGGTGCTCGGTTTGGGCTTGGCGATAATGGGCATCGTCTTGGCGGTGATGGGCTCTGCCACCGCCGCTCCTTATGTCCTTGCCGGTGAAGGTGTGGTTACATTGGTGTGTGGAGCTAGAGGGGCGCTGATTGCAAATGTGCCTGCGCGGATAAGCAAGCTGGCGACATTGGCCCTCGTGCTTTTTGCGGTGCAAGTGGCATGTATAGTGGGCGTGGTGATGCTCATTGGAGGTCCAGACAAGGTGACCGACGAGCCGGCAATCGCTTGTGCCTCTGTGGCACCAGCGGTTATATCGCTTGTCATATTCTTCCTCTCTCGTGGTATGGCCAAACGGGCGGAGCGCTAAGATGCATGTAGTCGAGCCGCCACATGATGTGATGGACGAAGGAGAACGTATCTCACGAGCGCTCTGTGCCTTCATACGGACATGTCCGAGTCCGTTTCACACCGTGCACGAGATTCGGTCTCGCTTGGACCATGCGGGCTTTCAGTTTATGTCAGAAAGCTGGGATTGGGAGATCCGTCGCGGAGGGGCATATTACACCATCCGCAATGGCTCGAGTATCATAGCCTTTCGTGTTGGTTCGCACGTGAGGCTGCCGCGTTTCGGCATTGCCATCTCGCATGCGGATTCACCAACTTTCAGGGTAAAAGCCATTCCCGAACTCAAGGGGCCGAAGGATATCGTACGGATAAACGTGGAAGGCTATGGTGGTACCATAGATCGCACGTGGCTCGATCGTCCCCTCTCGGTGGCGGGCCGTGTGATGGTGCGGCAAGCAAATGGTGCAGCGTGTATCCTCTACGCTCCAGAGGAGGACTTGCTTCTCATACCCAGCCTTGCCATTCATCTTGATCGCGAGGTAAATCAGCAAGGACAGATACAGAGACAAAACGACATTTGTGCGCTGTTTTCAGCTGGGGCTTTGGGCGAGGGAGCGTTCCTCGAGACCGTTGCGAGGCATCTGGGAGTGGACCAGAGTCAGATTCTCTCATATGATCTCACGCTCGTAAACCGACAGGAGCCCGTGGTGTGGGGAGCGGCAAAGGAGTTCGTGTCTGCTCCTCGACTGGATGACCTCCAATGCGCCTATGCCTCTCTCGAGGGTTTTCTTGCTGCCGAGAATGAGCGCTCGGTTGCGGTATATGCCTGCTTAAACAACGAAGAGGTGGGCTCATCTACCATGCAAGGTGCTCTCTCTACGTTTGCGTCCGATGTCTTGAAGAGGGTCTGCGCGTGCCTTGGCGTAGGGGTCTCAGAATACAAGCGTTCCATTACGAGGTCGTTTGTCGTGAGTTGCGACAACGCACATGCGGTCCATCCAAACCATCCCGAGCGCTATGATGAGCAAAACCGTGCATGGCTCAACAAAGGCGTGGTGATAAAGGAATCTGCAAATCAACGCTACACGACCGATGCGGTATCCCATGCGTTCTTCAAGCTGATATGCGAGCGGGCGAATGTGCCGACGCAGTGCTTCTCAAACCGAAGTGATATGCCAGGTGGGTCGACACTTGGCAATCTCTTGACGCACCAAGTGAGCATGCGCTCGGTGGACGTGGGATTGCCTCAGCTTGCTATGCATTCCTCATATGAGACAGCTGGTACGGCAGATGCTGCATATCTTGCACGAGCGTTACGCGAGTTCTACGATTCGGATTATCTGTTTCTTGACGATGGCTCGTTCGAACTCTCGTAGAGTTGCCAAGCGTGCATGGACACAATGGCATGCCGCCTCGTTCGTACTTCTTCTTGAGCAGAAGATACAAAAACGCCCGTTAAAATGAAGAAGGGCATAAGATTTGACAAGATACAGATAAAGCTGGCTTCTCCGGACAGCATACTCAGCTGGTCACACGGCGAGGTAACGAAGCCGGAAACCATCAACTACAGAACCCT
>CACXZL010000303.1 GCA_902772085.1 uncultured Coriobacteriaceae bacterium
CATCATGGCTTCGCCCAACGCGCGCTCGTCCTCCTTCGTGCGTCCAGCGCTCTTCTTCTCATACGCCGTCCATGCGGACGTATGCCCCCAGGATGCCTTGGCCTCAGCCGTGTACTTGTCGATTTTGTCATTGTTGAAAGCCTCGAAGCTCAAATCTCTCACCCCTGTCTTCTTGATGCTTTGCGCGAGCGCTATGAGATTGTCTATGCGCTCGCGTTTGAGCTTGAGCAGATCGATGTGCTGTTGGAGAGCGCGTTTTTGATCAAAGTCCGGACTCTCGATGATTCTCTTTATCTCTTTGAGCGGAAACTCAAGCTCACGAAACAGAAGAATCTGCTGAAGGCGTGCCAGGTCGGTGTCCCCGTAGAGTCGGTAGCCGGCATCGCTGCGCATGGCGGGGCACAGCAAGCCGATCTTGTCGTAATACTGCAGCGTACGCACGCTCACGCCGGCAAGCTCGCTCACCTCATGGACCGTCTTCATGCAGCCTCCCTCCATCTCTTCTCTGTCTATAGCCTACGCTATGACGTTACGTAAGAGTCAAGTACTGCTAGAACAAAACCCACGGCGGGTTTTGCTCATGTGATGTATTATAAGAACCTGATACCTGACAAACGGAGGTTCCATGAGCATTGCGTTCTTTGACATCGACGGCACCCTCGCCATCGGCCGCAACATCCCCTCGAGCGCCAGTCATGCCATTGACCGCATGCGCGCAAACGGGCACCTCGTGTTTATCTGCACTGGTCGACCACGTGCTTACGCGGAGAAGCACTTCGGCCCTTTCGCCGACGGATTTGTGTGCAACAACGGCCGGCTGGCATTCATGGGCGACCGTACGCTCCATGACCGAGCACTCACCACGGAAGAAGTGCAGTCATTCATACAGGCGCTGGATTCGGCAGGAGCGGGATATGCGTTTCTCGAGGAGTGGAAGGCTTATTACGGCGGTGACCCGACGTATCGTCCTATAGCCGAGGAGGTGTGGGATGCAGAGATGCTACTTGACGGCATCGACTGCGGCACTCTTCACGCCTTCAATTTCGACATATACTTCGCTGACGCGGCTCATCGCCAACGCATCACCGAGGCTCTGGGCGGCAGTTGCCTGGTCAATCCGCACGGTCCGCATCCCAGCGCGGATGTCACCGTCTTGGGATGCGACAAGGGCGATGCGATCGCAAGCGTGGCCAAGGTCCTAGGCATCAGCCTCGATGACGTCTATGCGTTTGGCGACGGCATCAACGATCAGCCGATGTTTCGAGTCGCCCGGCACGGAGTGGCCATGGGCAACGCCGTCGACGAGCTAAAAGAGCTCGCGGAGTACGTAACCACCGACATCCTCGACGACGGCGTGGCAAACGCCCTCGCTCACTACGGCCTCGTCTGACCTACCAGGAGGAGCACCATGGACGAACGGCAAACCATCTATCTCGCGGGCGGCTGCTTCTGGGGAGTGGAAGAGGTCTTTCGTCAGATTCGCGGGGTGGTCTCCACACAAGCAGGCTATGCAAATGGAAATCTGCACGACGGCGTGACATACAAGCGCGTCTGCATGGGAGACACCGACTTCCGCGAGGCGGTACGCGTTGAGTACGATCCTTCCGTAGTCACACTGGAAGATCTTCTTTGGGCGTATTTCATTATCATCGACCCCACGCTCCACAATCAGCAAGGCAACGATCGCGGGTCGCAATACCAAACGGGCATCTATTGGGAGCCGACTTGCACAGAGCTCGGGGCTCAGATTCGTCGCATCACGCACGAGATACGACGCAGGCATGAAACCCAAGCGCTGCCGTTCTGTGTGGAGGTACACGAACTCTCGTGCTTCTTCCCAGCCGAAGAATACCACCAGCAGTATCTCGTCAAGAATCCCGGCGGGTATTGCCATGTGACTCGATCGGAGATCGGCACCGTGCTCTCCCGTCTCGCCTAGCGCTTCTCAGAAGGACTGTCCTCGCGCGAGCTCACCTATGGTGACTCCCTCGAAGAAGTTCCGAACGGTCTCGTCAAAGCCCTTCCAGAGCGGAAGGGTTTTGCAATGCGATGCCCGGTCGCAAGGCTGCGCACCCGCCACAAGACACGACACTGAAGCGAGCGTACCTTCGGCTGCTTCGAGCACCTCGTATACGGTAATCTCATCGGCCGACCGGGAAAGAACGTAGCCTCCGCCCTTGCCGCTTACGCCCCTTACGATTCCAGCGTCTACCAGCTGCTTCGCTATGCGCTGAAGGTACTTCTCCGACACCCCCTGGCGTTGGGCGACGTCTCGCAAAGGGATCGGGTCGTCTCCCGTCCGTTCGGCCATGTCTATCAGGACCCTCACCGCATATCGACCTTTGGTGGAAATCATGGACCATCCTTTGTCCGGCTTTTGTTGGATCTCCCAGCAAGCATACGCCCTTATTCTCGTTCATCGTGGGATACTTCATATAATCGCCTACTTTATTGATAGGTTATGAATTTGTTACAATTCATTCACCTACATGTTTGGTAGGTTATCTTCTTCCCTACCGTATGCGAAAGGAGATAACCATGAGCAACTATAAATTCGAGACTCTGCAACTCCACGTTGGACAAGAACAGGCCGATCCCGCAACTGACTCCCGTGCGGTGCCCATCTATCAGACAACCTCCTATGTCTTCCACGACTCCGCCCACGCGGCCGCGCGCTTTGGCCTCTCAGACGCGGGAAACATCTACGGACGCCTTACCAACTCAACGCAGGACGTCTTGGAGAAACGCGTGGCCGCGCTCGAGGGAGGCGTGGCAGCCCTTGCCACGGCAAGCGGAGCTGCGGCCATCACCTATACCATTCAGGCGCTCGCCCAGGCGGGCGACCATATCGTAGCCCAGAAGACGATCTACGGCGGAACGTTCAACCTGCTTTCGCACACCCTGCCCCTGTATGGCATCGACGCGACCTTCGTCGACTCCCACGACCTAGACGCGGTGGAGGGTGCCATCCGGCAAAACACGAAGGCCATCTTCATCGAGACGCTCGGCAACCCGACTTCCGACATTCCCGATATCGATGCCGTGGCGCGTATCGCCCACGCGCACGGCCTCCCTCTCGTCATCGACAACACCTTCGGCGCCGCCTACTGGGTGCGGCCCATCGACCACGGCGCAGACATCGTGGTGCACTCCGCCACCAAGTTCTTTGGCGGCCACGGAACGACGCTCGGCGGCGTCATCGTGGACTCCGGCAAGTTCGATTGGAAGGCATCGGGCGCATATGCCCCCATTGCCGAGGCAAATCCCAGCTACCATGGCGTTTCCTTCGTGGACGCCGCAGGTCCGGCCGCGTTCGTGACCTATATCCGTGCCATCCTTCTGCGCGACACCGGTGCCTGCATCTCCCCCTTCAACGCATTCCTTTTGCTCCAAGGCATCGAGACGCTCTCGCTTCGCCTGGATCGCCACGCACAAAACACCGCC